>NZ_JBHTRF010000003.1:0-53719 GCF_042796115.1 Kitasatospora sp. NPDC056446
GGGCCCCTGCCCGCCGGGGGCGGGGGGGGGCCGGGCGGTCGGGCCGCGCCCCGGGCCCACCGCCGTTTTCCGCACCCGGCGGAGGGCCGGGTGGTGCTTCCTCGACCGCTTCCGGGGGCGAAGGGGCCGGTCTAGTATTACGTGGTAGAGGTATTACGTGGTACAGGAGGTGGGAGATGCGGCTCAACAGCAAGGGGCAGGTCACCATCCCCGCGGACCTTCGCGAGAAGTGCGGTCTGCGACCCGGGGACGAGGTGGACGTCGTCGAGGAGGACGGCGTCCTGCGGATAGTGCGCCGGGAGGGGCACGGCTCCAGAGGGCAGCGGGCGGCCCGCCGGATGAGGGGGAGCGCCGCGGGAGGGATGTCCACGGACGAGATCATGGAGCTATTGCGTGGCGAGTAGTCGGCTGAGGCTGGTCGGGCCGGGCCACGACCGGCCGGTGACGCTGGTCGACTCCTGCGTGCTGCTCGACCTGATGACCGATGACGAGAACTGGGCCGACTGGTCGGAGGCCGCACTGGCCAAGGCCCAGGACGAGGGGGAGGTGGTGATCAACCCGATCGTCTACGCGGAGGTCTCGGTGGCGCATGCCGCGATCGAGGACCTGGACGCGGTCCTGCCCGCTGCGGACTTCGCGCGAGAGCCGCTCCCGTACGAGGCGGGCTTCCTGGCGGGCAAGGCCTTTCTGCTGTACCGCAAGCGTGGCGGGCAGAAGACCGCGCCGCTGCCGGACTTCTACATCGGAGCGCACGCGGCCGTGCGCGGCTACCGGCTGCTCACGCGCGACGCCTCGCGCTACCGGACCTACTTTCCGACGGTCGAACTGATCTGTCCCCGGCCGGAGCAGTGAACGCCGGTGGCGGCCGGGCCGGTCTTCCGCCTGATGGCCCGGAGCAGTGCTCCCGACCGGGGGCGGGAGTTCACCCGGGCGGGGTGGTGAGGAGGACGGTGGCGCGGTCCGCCGTGAGGACGCCGAGGATGTAGCCGTCCTCGTCGACGACGGGCCAGACCGCCAGGTGTTTGACCCGCATGGCGATCGCGGCCAGGGCCAGGCCCATGGTCGGCCAGGTGAACGGGCCGCGCTGGTGGGCGGTGGCGCTGATCGCGGTCCGCTCGGTGTACCAGGAGCGGGTGAGGAAGGGGTGGAGCCCGGTGCGGGTGACCAGCCCCTCGCACCGGCCGTCGTGGCCGCGGACGAGCAGGTACTCGATGCCGGCGCCGCGGAGGATGTCGTCGGCCTGGTCGACGGTGTTGTCGTCGGCTATCTGGTAGTCGCAGGGGTCCATGGCGTCGGCGACCGTGAGGCCGCGGCCGCGCCGTTCCGGCTGCGGGGTGTGAGTGGTCACGGCGTCCACCGTTCCCGTCTCCGACTGCCCGCCGGGGGCGGCCGGGCTGTCCTTCACCCAGAACGAAGCCGGAACGGGTACCGGAATACGGGATGCCCTGGATGTCCACGAGCCTACTCCGGTGGCGGGCGGCCCGGGGCGGCCCGGGAAGGACTGCCGCGGAGTACCGTGGGAGACATACCGAGGACATTCCGTACACCGGCATCAGCGCCGACGTCGCCCTGGGTCGTGACGGGTCCCTCTCGGACCGGACGGGCGGCTCCGCATGATGCCGATCCCCCTCCCCAGCTCTTCCGCCCCCGGGCCGTGGACGGTGCCGGGCTCCCCGCTGCTGCCGCGGCTGGAACTCGAGCCGACGATGTCGCGGGAGGGTGTCTTCGACGGCGCGTGGTGGCCGCGCTCGAACCACGTCCTCGCCGAACTCCCGGACCTGATCACCGCCTTGGGCGCTCACGTCGGGCGCATCGTCCGGGTCGGCCTCGACACCTCCGCCTGGGACGGCGTGCCCCGGTCCGTCATGGCGGACGGCCTGCCGATCAGGATCAACTGGTTCACCGGCAGCGACGCGACGATCAGCGTCACCCGGGGTTTCCAGGACCACTTCCTGCTGCTGGTGGTGCCGCCCGGCACTGCCCCGGCCACGGCCGCGTCGGCGATGGCCGGCGCCTCGGAGACCGGAAACCACACCCCGGCGGTCGAACTCCTGCTCGGCTGAGGGCATTCCGGCAAGGCTCGGCATCGAGGTCGTCGCTTCCCCGGCCGCAAGGGGTTCCGTGGTGGTGTGCCGCCCCGGCCCACCCCCGTGGGGCCGGGGCGGCAGGTTCGTCAGCCGGTGGTGTCCCGGGGGTACCAGCGGAGTTCGACGGTGTTGCCGTCGGGGTCGCGGACGTAGAGGGAGGTCGCGGAGCCGCGGGCGCCGTAGCGGGGGACGGGGCCTTCGAGGACGGTGAAGGCTCCGGAGTCGATGACCTCCTGCCAGTCGAGGGGTTCGACGGTGAGGCAGATGTGGTCGACGTTGGACTCCTGCCGGGGCCGGCCGACCAGGTCGATGATGGTGTCGGCGGTGACGCGGACGGACGGGAAGGGGGCCCGGCCGGCGCGCCATTCGTCGACGCGGACGGGTGCCAGGCCGAGGAGGCCGGAGTAGAACGCGAGGGAGCGTTCGACGTCGGCGACGTTGAGGACCAGGTGGTCGAGGGCTACTACGCGCATGGCGGGTCCTTGGGCGGTGGCGGTCGCGGTGCGGCGGGCTGCCGGCCGGCGGGCGGGTCGGCGCGGTCGGTGACGGGTTCCACGATCCTCCGGGCCGGGGCGGTCATCAACGCGTGATCGCCGTACGATCGTTGAGCCGGATTCAATGATCGAGGGGTGGGCGGCATGCTGGAGCGGCTGGAGACCGAGGTCTTCCTCGCGCTCGCGGAGGAACTGCACTTCGGCCGGACCGCGGAGCGGCTGCACCTGACCACCGGGCGGGTCAGCCAGGTGGTGAAGAAGCTGGAGCGCCGGATCGGCGGACCGCTGTTCGAGCGCACCAGCCGGTCGGTCCGGATCACCGCCGTGGGGCGGCGGTTGGCGGACGACCTGGTGCCGGCGGTGGAGGCGATGACGGCGGCCCTGCGCCGGGCGGAGGACGCCAGTCGGGGGACGGCCGGGGAGCTCCGGGTGGCGTTCCTCGGGGAGTGGACGGCCCCGGTGCTGCTCAGGGCGGTGGCGCTGTTCGGCGAGCGGCATCCGGACTGCCGGGTGGACGTACGGGAGGTGCAGCTCTCCAACTCGCGGGCGAGCCTGGTGGACGGCTCGGTCGACGTCCTGATCGCCTCCTACCCGTTCGACGGGATGGCCCGGGGGCCGGTGCTGCTGACCGAGCGGCGGGTGCTCGCGGTGGCGGCCGGGCATCCGCTGGCGGCGGAGCGGTCGGTGTCGGTCGAGGTGCTCGCCGACCACCCGGTGGTGCAGTACCCGGCGGTGACCTCGGCGGGGTTCAAGCGGGACCGCACCCCGGACCGCACGCCGTCCGGCCGCCCGGTGCCCAAGGGCCCGTCCGGCGGGACGTTCTCCGAGATGCTGAGCCTGGTCGCGCTGGGCCGTGGCGTCCTCCCGGTGGGCGAGCACTCCCGCCGCTACTACCCCCGCCCGGACGTCGCCTATGTGCCGATCCACGACGCGCCCCCGATCGAACGCGGGCCGGTCTGGCGGGAGGGGAACTCGACGGCGCGGGTGCTGGCGTTCGTCCGGGCGGCGGCGGATGCGGCGGATGCGGCGGGGGCCGCAGGGGCTCCCGGGTGACGCCGTCGCGCGGGCGGGCCCGGGGCGGGGGCCGGCGGGCCCGGTTCAGCCGACGTCGTCGGGGCTGGTGAAGGCGGGCGGGGTGTAGCCGGGGCCGGTGAAGTCGGGGGTGGTGAAGGCTCCGGGGTGGGTGCCGTGGCCGTCGGGGCCGGTCGGGCCGTCGGGGCTGGTGAAGGCGGGGGAGCTGTAGCCGGGGCTGCTGAAGTCGGGGCTGCTGAAGTCGGGCCGTTCGGAAGCGCCGCTCCCACCGTCGGCCCCGGTAGCCGCTCCGGCCCCGGCCCCGGCCCCGGGCGCGGGCGCGGGCACCGGTGGCGCGGGCACCGGCGGGAGCGCGGCGTGCAGATAGGGGAGCAGGCCGCGTTCGCGCAGGGTGGTGCGCCATTCGGTGCGGGCGTCGGCGAGTTCGGCGGCGAGTTCCGGGTCGGTGCCGGTCGGGGCGGCGGCGGTGCCGTCGCGTATGGCGGTGAGGAGCAGCCCGACGATGCCGATGGCCATGGCGGCGACTCCGGCGGCGAGCGCGACCCAGCCGGCGGTGATCAGGGAGCGGCCGAGGAGGAGGCCCTGGTCGGTGGCGTGCAGCAGGTAGCCGATCAGCAGCAGGAACAGGGCGGCGGCCCAGGCCAGGATCGGGGTGAGCACGGTGAGGACGGGGAAGAGCCCGGCGCCGCCGTTGGCGGAGCGCAGCTGGGTGAGCAGGCCGGGGGCGGCGGGTTCGGCTCCGGGGGCCGGTGGGGGTGTGGTGCGCAGGCTGTCGCGCAGCCGGGTGTAGTGCGCGTACTCCGTGGCGGCCGCGGCGTTGATGCCGTCGGCGTCGCGCAGTGCGCGGCCGCGCAGCTGGTCGGCGGGCAGTGCGCCGGGTGCGCGCAGGGCGGTGAGGACGGTGCGGTCGCGCAGGGCTTCGGTGAGGAGGCGCTCGTACTCCGGGCGGTCCTCGGCGAGCAGCGGCGGGGGGTTGGACATGGGGACCCCGTTCGTGCGGACCCCGGTTCGTTCCGTCACGGGGGCGCGGGCGCCCTCGGGGCGCCGAACCGGGCGCGGAGGCGGGCCGCCGGACGGGCGGCCGGGTGTGGTGTGCCTCATGGTAGGGGCGGGGGTGCCCGGGCTGACAGTCGGTTTCCGGAATTTCGCGCCCCGGGCCGCGCGCGTGCGACGGCCCGGGCGCCGGGAACAACTGTTCTATACGGAGCTTCAGTTGATGGGCAGTCGGGCGACCAGCAGGCGCCCCTCCATGGTGACGCCGCCGTCCATCGCCACCGCGAGGTCGTCCGCGTACACGTACGGTCCGTCGATGCGCGGCGGCTGGCCGTCGTCCGCGTGGACCGCGCCGGTGAGGTACGGGATCGGGCTGTGCCCGTGCACGATCCGGCGGCCGCCGTAGGTGTCCAGCAGCTCGTGGACGGCCGTCGGCCCGGCGTCGCCGCGGAAGGCGAAGCGCTTGGTGAAGCGGCGGAAGGCGTCCCACCACTCGTCCACGGTGCCGTCGGCGAGCAGTCCGTGCACGGAGTCGTTGACGTCGGTGATGGACTCGCCGTACTCCAGGTACGCCGTGGTGTCGGAGTGCAGCAGCAGGTGGTCGTCCTCCAGCGCGATGGCGGGGAGCCGGGACAGCCAGCTGATGTGGTGCGTCTCCAGGCGGTCCAGGTCGCTCTGCTGGCCGCCGTTGAGCCGCCAGGCGGCCAGGAAGGAGGCGGTGCCGGCGGTGGACTGGACCGGTTCGTCGCCGTACCGGGAGGCGCCGAGGAAGAGCAGTTCGTGATTGCCCATCAGGGCGCGGCAGTAGCCGCCGGCCGCGGCGGCCTCGGCGGCGAGCTGCATGACCAGGTCGATGACGCCGATCCCGTCGGGGCCCCGGTCGGTGAAGTCGCCGAGGAACCAGATCCGGGCGCGGCCGGCCGACCAGTGGCCGTCGGCGTCGATCAGGCCCTGGTGGTGCAGCTCGGCGCGCAGCTCCTCCAGGTAGCCGTGGACGTCGCCGACGACGTAGACCGGGCCGGGGGGCTCGCCGGGGCCGGGGGCCGGGTACGGGTAGGTCGGGGCGGCGGGGTCGGGCAGCGGCGGGCCGAGTTCGATGGTCGGCGGGTCGTCGCGGCCGTCGCCGCCGTCGAGCCGGAGGGCCGGGGAGGGCTGGTCGGGGAGGGTCGGCTCGTAGCCGGCGCGGTCGTCGTAGCCGCTGGTGTCCTCGTAGCCGGCGTGGTCCTGGCCTTCGTACCCCCCGCGCTCCTGGCCTTCGTACCCCCCGTGGTCCTGCCCGTCGTACCCCCCGCGCTCCTGCCCCTCGTACCCCCCGTGGTCCTGCCCGTCGTAACTCCCGTGGTCCTGCTGGGAGAAGGCCGCCGCCTGGTCCTGGGCGCCGCCGGTGCCGTGGCCCTGGGCGTGGACGGTGTGGCCCTGGCCGTCGGTGTGCCAGTGCTGTTCGAGGTAGCGGGCGCCGCCGTAGCCGCTGTACGTCTCGGCGTCGTACGGGGTGCCGGGGTAGTCCTGGACGGGCTCGGGTTCGTAATAGGTGCCGTACGGCAGCACGTCGAGGTCCGGCTGGTGGCGGGGGCCCGAGTGGGGGTGCTCGGGCCCGGGGAAGCGGTCCTCGGGTGTCATTCGCCCATCATAGGAAGACCACTCTCCCGCCGTCGTCACCTGGTGGGTATCCAATCCTCCGGAGCGTCAGCCGGGCGGCCCCTGAGGGTCCGTTTTGTCCTGGCTCGTTATGGTCTCGTCAGCTCTGGCCGGGCTCCCTTCGTGTTCGCCCGGTTCCGGTCGGTGCCCGCCGCCGCCGGTTCGGCGGCGGCGGTCTAGACCTCGCCGGGGGAGCGCGGCGGGCTGACGGTGGTGCGCGGACTCCGGCGCTGGGAGGACGCGCGGACGATCAGCTCGGTCGGCATCAGGGTGCCCGGCGGCGGGCCGGTCCCGGCGGTGCGGTACCGGGGCGGGAAGAGCCGCGCGATGTCGACTCCCGTCCCGGAGTCCACGCCCTCGATGGCGTCGATGAGCAGGTTGACCACGGTGGTGCCGATCTTGCGGGGCTTGAGCGAGAGGGTGGTGATCGGCGGCTCGGTGGTGGCGTAGACGTCGCTCTCGCTGCAGCAGACCAGCAGCAGGTCGTCGGGCACCCGCAGGCCGTACCGGCGGGCGGCGGCGAGCAGGTCGGTGCCGTTGGGGTCGAACAGTCCGTAGACGGCGTCGGGCCGGTCGGGGCGGGCGAGCAGCCGGTCGGCGGCGACGGCGCCGGCGGCCGGGTCGTGGGCGGGGTAGGTCTCGTACACCGGTTCCTGGCCGACCTTGGCGCACCAGCCGAGGTAGGCCTCGGTGGAGAGCCGGGTGTAGGTGTCGGTGCTGGTGCCGGTGAGCAGGCCGATCCGGCGGGCGCCGGCTTCGGAGAGGTGGTCGAGGATGCCGAGCACGGCGGCCTCGTGGTCGTTGTCGACCCAGGCGGTGACCGGGCAGTTGCCCGGCTTGCCGTCGCTGACCACCGGGACGCCGGACCGGTACAGCTCGCTGACCAGGGGGTCCTGGTCGGGCGGGTCGATCACCACGGTGCCGTCCAGGGCGATGTTGCCCCAGACGTCGTGGCGGGAGGAGGCGGGCAGGACGACCAGCGCGTAGCCGCGTCCGAGCGCGGCGCTGGTCGCGGCCCGGGCCATCTCGGCGAAGTACGCGAACTCGGTGAAGGTGAAGGGTTCTTCGCCGTACGTCGTGACGGTCAGGCCGATCAGGCCGGACCGTCCGGTGCGCAGGGTGCGGGCTGCGGCCGAGGGGCGGTAGCCGAGGCGCTCGGCGACTTCGCGCACCCGGCTGCGGGTCTCGTCGGGCAGGCGCCCCTTACCGTTCAGCGCGTCGGAGACGGTGGTGATCGACACTCCGGCGGCTGCCGCCACATCCCGGATGCCGGCCCGTTCCAGGCGCCGTGAGGTGGTGGGGCGCCTACCGCTCTGGTTGGCTGCTGCTGTCATGGCGGACCGATCGTATGGCTCCTGACAAGGGTCTGTGACCGGCGCATCGGGAGCCCGTGGGGATACGTTTCTCCAAGAGTGAGCCGGGGTGCGCCCCTTCGATACCCGCCTGAAACCAGGCCTCTTACCTCTGACATGTGCCAAAGGAACCGGGCAGAATGGCTGATCTGCGCCTGTAACCCGTCCGGGCATCTCACTCCTACGGGTGAGGGCGGTCGGTATCGTGCATGGCACCCGACCGGGGTGGTCCGGGCGCGTCAGGAGATCCTGGGCACGGGGGGCGAACCCGTCCGTGGCGGGCGAGCGCACCGGAGAGTTCCGCAACTTCTGGAAACGGAGTACGACCGTGAGCAGTGGTACGTCAGCGCAGGGCCCGCGGCTTCGGCCGACCCTCGACGGCATCCCCACCTACAAGCCCGGCAAGCCGGCCGGCGCCGACGCCTACAAGCTGTCCTCGAACGAGAACCCCTTCGAGCCGCTGCCCGGCGTCCTGGAGGCGGCGGTCAAGGCGGCCGGCTCACTCAACCGCTACCCCGACATGGGCGTCACCGAGCTGACCGAGGTGCTCGCCGAGCGCTTCGGCGTGCCCGTCGAGCACATCGCCACCGGCACCGGCTCGGTCGGCGTCGCCCAGTCGCTGATCCTCGCCGCGGCCGGCCCCGGCGACGAGGTGATCTTCGCCTGGCGTTCCTTCGAGGCGTACCCGATCATCACCCAGGTCGCCGGTGCCACGCCCGTCCCGGTGCCGATCACCGAGGCCGGTGACCACGACCTGGACGCGATGCTCGCCGCGATCACCCCGAACACCCGGCTGATCTTCGTCTGCAACCCCAACAACCCCACCGGCAACGTGATCCACCGCGCCGAGCTGGAGCGCTTCCTGGACGCCGTGCCCGGCGACGTCCTGGTGGTCGTGGACGAGGCCTACATCGAGTTCATCCGCGACGCCGAGGTGCCCAACGGCATCGACCTCTACCGCGACCGCCCGAACGTCTGCGTGCTGCGCACCTTCTCCAAGGCGTACGGCCTGGCGGGCATGCGGGTCGGCTTCGCGATCGCGCACGAGCCGGTCGCGTCCGCGCTGCGCAAGACCGCCGTCCCGTTCGGCGTGAACCAGCTCGCCCAGAACGCCGCGGTCGCCTCGCTGCGCGCCGAGGAGGCGCTGATGGAGCGGGTGGACGCGCTGGTCGAGGAGCGCACCCGGGTGGTGGCCGGGCTGCGCGCCCAGGGCTGGGAGATCCCGGACTCGCAGGCCAACTTCGTCTGGCTGGGGCTCGGCGAGCGCTCGGCGGACTTCGCCGCGGCCTGTGCCGCGGCCGGTGTGATCGTCCGGCCGTTCCCGGAGGGCGTGCGGGTGTCGATCGGGGAGGCCGAGGGCAACTCGATCCTCCTGTCGGTGGCTGAGGCCTTCCGCAAGTCGCTCTGACCCTCCCGGGCCGCGCGGGCACCCGGTAGCGGGGGCGCGGCGCGGGCGCGGGGCCGCAGGGGTGTGCCGCTCGCCGGCGCGCCCCTGCGGCGTTCCCGCGCGCTGTCCCGACGCGCTGTCCCGACGTGCTGTCCCGACGCGCTGTCCCGGCCCGGCCGTTCCCGGCTCGCTCCCGGATGGCTGGGGATCGCTGGGAGCCTGCTGGGAGTTCGGCCAACGACTGGCCACGGAGCGGCCAAGCCGGACGCACAGGGCAGCCGTTACGTCCGCAATGCCCGGATCCGGCCGGTCAGTCTTCTCCCAGCCCGCGTCCAGGGCTCCGCAAGAGCTCCCCGCGAAGCTGTCCGGCATGAAGGTGCTCCCACGGCGGCGCGGTGCCGTCCTCGTCAACTCCGCGCTCGGCGTGGCCCTGCTGGGCGGCGCGGCCCTGGTGTACACCACGGTCAGCGGCAGCTCCGGCCCGGCCTCGGCCAAGCCCGTGGCCCGTACCGCGACGGTGGCCAAGGGCACGGTCCTGGCCACCGTGTCCGGGACCGGCACCCTGGTGTCCCCCACCGACGCGGCCCAGGACTTCACCACCGGCGGCCGGCTCACCGCCGTCAAGGTCGCGGTCGGGGACGCCGTCAAGAAGGGCCAAGTACTCGCCACCGTCGACACCACGGCGGCCCAACAGCAGGTGGACGCGGCCCAGGGGGCCCTCACCACGGCCCAAGCCAACCTCGCGAAGGCGCAGGCCGGGGTCACCACCACGACCACCGAGCAGCTCCCGGCGCCGGCCGCCGGGGGGTCCGGCACCGGGACCGGCAGCGGATCCGGGACCGGGTCGGGCAGCGGGGCCGCGGGCGGTGGCGGACGCGGGGCGGGCGGGAGCAGTACGCCCGCCCCGCAGACCACCACCATCACCACCACCAAGGTCGACGACGCGGCCGTGGCCCAGGCCCAGCAGCAGGTCGCCACCGCGCAGACCAACCTCTCCAACGCCCAGGCGGCGCTGGCCGGGACCACCCTGACCGCCTCGGTGGACGGGACGGTCGCCTCGGTCTCCGGCAAGGTCGGCGACACGGTCGGGGCGAGCGCCTCCGGCTCCTCCGGTTCCTCGGGCTCCTCCGGCTCCGCCAAGTCGACCGGTACGAGCACGGGTTCGGGTACGCCCAGCGGCTTCATCGTGCTCACCAACCCGACCGGGATGCAGGTCACCGCCAACTTCTCCGAGCTCGACTCGCTCAAGCTGAAGAAGGGCGAGGCGGCCACCGTCGCCCTGAACGCGCAGTCCGACACCAAGCTCAACGCGACCGTCCTGTCGGTCAGTTCGCTGCCCAGCGGCAGCGGATCCGGCGGCGCGGCCGGCTCCTCCGCCGTCCAGTACGCGGCCACGCTGCAGCTGACCGGCGACACCAGCACGCTGCGCACCGGCCTCAGCGCCACCGTCCAGGTGATCACCGGTGAGGCCGACGCCGCGCTCTCGCTGCCCACCTCCGCCCTGTCCGGCACCGGCACCTCCCGCACCGCGACCGTGGTGCACACGGACGGCAGCACCGAGCGGGTCACCGTCGGGGTCGGCGTCGAGGGCGACAGCACGGTGCAGGTGGTCTCCGGGCTGAAGGAGGGCGACAAGGTCGAACTCCCCACCACCAGCGGCAGCAACGGCTTCCCGAACGGCTCCTTCCCGGGCGCCAACGGCGGCGGCCGGGCCGGCGGCGGCGGCGGGTCCGGGGTCTTCCCGGGCGGCATCACCGGCGGCGCGGGCGGTACGGGCGGCGCGGGCGGCGGCCGGGGCGGTCGGGGCTGAGCATGCGTCACGTCATCGACAAGCGCGTCCCCGCGACACCGGTGCCGGTGATCCGGATCCGCCGGCTCACCAAGGCGTACGGGCACGGCGACGCCACCGTGCACGCGCTGCGCGGCCCGTCCGACCCGGAGACCGGCGAACCCCAGGGCGTCAGCCTGGACATCGAACAGGGCGACTTCGTCGCCGTGATGGGCAGCTCCGGCTCCGGCAAGTCCACCCTGATGAACATCCTCGGCTGCCTCGACGTGCCGACCGCCGGCCGCTACCTGCTGGACGGCGTCGACGTCGGCCACCTGGACGAGCAGCAGCTCTCCCTGGTGCGCAACCGCAAGATCGGCTTCGTCTTCCAGTCCTTCAACCTGATCCCGCGCACCACGGCCCTCGCCCAGGTCGAGCTGCCGCTCGCCTACGCGGGCGTCCGGGCCGCCGAGCGGCGCCGCCGGGCGATGGCCGCGCTCTCCCTGGTCGGCCTCGGCGAGCGGGCCGGGCACAAGCCCAACGAGCTGTCCGGCGGCCAGCAGCAGCGCGTCGCGGTGGCGCGGGCACTGGTCACCGCGCCCGCGATGCTGCTCGCCGACGAGCCCACCGGCAACCTCGACAGCAGGTCGACGGAGGAGGTGCTGGCCCTGATCGACGGGCTCAACGCCACCGGCCGCACCGTCGTGCTGATCACCCACGAGGACGAGGTCGCCCGGCACGCCAAGCGGGTGCTGCGGCTGGTCGACGGCCAGATCGTGAGCGACGTCCGGCAGGCCCCCGTCGAGGGGCCGCCGCCGGCGGTGTTCGCGGACGTGGCGGACCCGGCGGGGGTGTCCGCATGATCCTCTGGCAGACGCTCCGCTTCGCGGTCGGCGGCCTGGCCGCCAACAAGGTGCGCTCGGCGCTCACCATGCTCGGGGTGCTGATCGGTGTCGCCTCGGTCATCCTGCTGCTGGCGGTCGGCAACGGCTCGTCGGTGGCGGTCAAGGACTCGATCACCTCGCTCGGCACCAACTCGCTCACCGTCAGCGCCGGTTCGGCGACCGGCGGGGCCCGGTCCGCCGCCGCCGGCAAGAAGCTGACGATCGCGGACGCCAAGGCGCTGGCGGGCGACGCCGACGCCTCCGCCGCGATCAAGTCGGTCGCGCCGGTGGTCACCACCAGCGGGACGGCGCTGTACGGGGACATCTCGTACAGCCCCGGCTCGATCGTGGGCACCTACCCGGCGTACTTCGAGACCGCCAACCAGAAGGTCGCCCGCGGCGAGTACTTCACCGCCGACGACGTGCTCGGCTCGCGCAAGGTCGCGGTGCTCGGCGCCACCACGGCGAAGCAGCTGTTCGCCGCCGAGGACCCGGTCGGGAAGCAGGTCGTCCTCGGCGGGACGCCGTTCACCGTGGTCGGCGTGCTCCAGGCCAAGGGCGGCACCGGTTTCACCGACCCGGACGACGTCGTGATCGCCCCGCTGCCGACCGTCCAGAACGCCTTCACCGGCTTCGGCCCGGTCAACCAGATCCTGGTGCAGGCCGTCTCGGCCGACACCACCACCGCCGCCCAGGCGGAGATCACCAGGGTGCTGCTCGGCACCCACGCGATCGCCGACCCCACGAAGGCGGACTTCCGGATCACCAACCAGGCCTCGCTGCTCACGGCGAGGGAGAGCACGACGAAGACCTTCACGGTGCTGCTCGGCGCGGTGGCGGCGATCTCGCTGCTGGTCGGCGGGATCGGGATCACCAACATCATGCTGGTGACGGTCACCGAGCGGACCCGGGAGATCGGCATCCGCAAGGCGCTCGGAGCGCCGCGCGCGGTGATCCTCGGGCAGTTCCTGACCGAGTCGACGCTGCTGTCGGTGATCGGCGCGGGGCTGGGGGTGGCGGCCGGGATGGCCGGCTCGCACTTCAGCATCGTCGGCATCAAGCCGGTGGTGATCCCCGCGTCGGTGCTCGGCGCGTTCGGCATCGCCGTCGCCATCGGGCTCTTCTTCGGCAGCTACCCCGCCAACCGGGCCGCCTCGCTGCGGCCGATCGACGCCCTCCGGCACGAGTAGGACTCCACTCCATGAGCAAAGAGCTCGCCACGGTCAGCAGCACCCCGGCCGAGCAGGTCGCCCTGCTCTCCACCCCGCCGGACGCCCGTGATGTCTCCGCCGAACTGTCCGCCCCGCCCCGGCGCAGACTGCCCTGGCTCAGCCTGGTGCTGGCCGGGGGCGTGATCGCCACCGGGGCGTTCGCCGGGGGCGTGTGGTACCAGCAGAACAACGGCTCCTCGGACGGCAAGACGGCGCGGACCGCCTCGGCGGCCGGTGGCCAGCGGGCCGGTTCCGGGGCTGGTTCCGGGGCTGGTTCCGGGGCTGGTTCCGGCTATGGCGCCGGCGCCGGACAGAACGCCGGCGGGCAGAACGGCTCCCGCCGTGGCGGCCAGGGCACCGGGCAGGTGGGCGGCCAGGGCGGCCAGACCGGTCTCACCCGGGGCACGGTCAAGGCCGTCGACGGCACCACCGTCTACCTGACCGACGCCAACGGCAACACCGTCAAGGTGACCACCGGCGACGCGACGAAGGTCCAGCTCGACAAGGAGGGCAAGGTCGCCGACCTGCTGCCCGGCCAGAGCGTGACCGTCGTCGGCACCCCCGACGCCAACGGTGGCTACACCGCCAGCCAGCTCGTCGAAGGCAGCGCCGCCGGAGGTTTCGGCGGCGGCTTCGGCGGCGGTGCGGGCGGCGGTGCCGGTGGAGGCGGTACCCGGAACCCGTCCGGCGGCTGACCCGAGACCTCCGCCGGACGACCGCGAGGCCCCCGCCCCTTCCCTGGGCGGGGGCCTTCGCGTGTGCTCAGCGCGGTCCGGGGCCGTCAGCGCTCCCACGCCTCGTTCCGTTCGGCATCGCGGAGGAGGTGGAGGAGGTTGAGGAGTGTGCTCACGGGCGCATTGCCGAAGTCGACGAGGAGGCGGCCGTCGAGCGTGCTCTCGCCCGCCGAGGCGGAGCCCCAGAGGAGACCGCGCTCCAGGCCCCGGCGCTGCAGCTCGCCGAGGAGCGTCGTGATCTGCCGCGCGGTGTAGTCGAGCATCCGGGGGTCGTCCGGGGCGATGGGCGGGCGGGTCATGCGGCGGAGTCCAGTTCATACCAGATCGTTTTGCCACGCTGCTGGGGGTCGACGCCCCAGCGGTGGGTCAGGCCCTCCACGAGCTGGAGGCCCCGGCCGTGCTCGGCGAGGCGGCCGGGGGCCTGCTCATGGGGGAGGGTGTCGCTCTCGTCCGCGACGCAGACCCGGAGGGCGCAGCCGAGCAGGGAGAAGTAGACGACGGGCGCGGCGGTGTCGGCGTGCCGCCAGGCGTTGACGATCAGCTCGGCGAGGGCGAGTTCGGCGTTGAAGATCGTCTCGGCGTCCCAGCTGTTGCGGGTCAGGACGTCCCGGAGGGCCTGCCGGCTGAGGGTGAGCGAGGGGGTGTTGCGGGTGCACACGGGAACCTCCGCGAGGCTGTGGTGTGGGGAGGGGAAGCCGTGAGCCAGACCGGGGACCGGTTGCTCTTCGGCAGGAGGGCAGCAGGCGCCTACTGCCCTGGTTGGAGCTGTTGCTGACGATCCGTAGGATCTCTCGGAGGATGACCATAGCGGGGTACGCCACAGATTTGTGGCGAACCGCGAGAAGTTCCCCCGAACGTGGCTACAGCTCTGAGGCAGACTGGTCCCCATGGCTCTTCGATCGAACCCAACTCTCCGCCAACTGCGGTTGGGTGCCGAACTGCGCAGGATGCGGGAGCAGGCCGGCCTCGGCGGTAGTCAGCTCGCCCGCGCGCTGGGCATCAACCCCGCCCATGTGACGCAGATGGAGAGCGGGAAGACCGGCATCAGCGTCGAACGCCTGCGGACGATCGCCGCACTGTGCATGTGCGTCAACGAGCCCCTGATCGACGCGTTGGCGGACATCGTCACCGATCGCGACAAGGGCGGTTGGTGGGAGGAGTATCGAGGACGCCTCTCGCAGGACTTCCTCGAAGTCGCCGAGATCGAAGGTCACGCACGAGGACTCTCGGCCTACACGATGGCCTTCATCCATGGGTTGCTTCAGACGAACGCCTATGCCTCCGCCATCTTCGCTCGCTCCTGTCCACCTCTTCCGGCTCATGAGGTGGATCAGAGGGTGGCCTTTCGCCTGGGGCGTCAGCACATCATCCGGTCCGCTCCATTCGCCGTCTTCATCCATGAAGCGGCACTGCGCATGCAGTTCAGTGGAGCCAAGGTCCAAGCCGAGCAGCTTGGTGCCCTACTCGATGCCTCGGAACAGCCCAACATCTCAATCCGAGTCGTGCTGTTCGACGTCGATACGATTCCGCTCGCCAACGAGAACTTCACGTACGTCGAAGGACCGATCCAGGAGCTGGACACGGTGCAAGCGGACTCTGGCGTCGGCAACCTGATCTTCGATGCGCCAGCGCACACAGCCCGATTCCGGTCGCTGCTTGCCCAGATCGGTTCGGCTGCCCTCTCGGAAGGGGAGTCCCGAGAGTTCATTCGATCCATCAAGAAAGACATGGAAAGCAAATATGCGTAACTCTACCTGGCAGAAGTCAAGTTACTCCGGCTCGAATTCTGACTGTGTCGAGGTTCGTGCTGCGGACGGGGCGATCGAAGTCCGCGAGTCCGACGAGTGCGATGTCATTGTCCGCACCACCGCTGCCAAGTTCGCCGGCTTTCTCCAAGGCGCGAAGGCCGGCGAGTTCGACCACCTGACCGTCACCGCCTGACACATCGTTCCGGCGACCCCTTGCTTCCCGCAAGGAGCCGCCGGCGAACTCTGGGGAGGGAACACCGATGCTCTACCGCGAAATCGGCACCGCCAGGCAACGGGTGAGCGCACTGTGCCTCGGTGCGATGACCTTCGGCACCACCGTGGACGAGGAGACGTCGACGGCGATCCTCGACCGCTTCACCGCCGCCGGCGGCACCTTCGTCGACACGTCGAACAACTACGCCTTCTGGGCTCCCGGAGCGAACGGCCACGAGAGCGAGGAGGCGCTCGGCCGCTGGATGGCCCGCCGCCGCAACCGCGACGACCTGGTCATCGCGACCAAGGCGGGAGCCCGTCCGGTGCCGGGGCTGCCGTTCCCCGAGCACATCGAGGGACTCTCCGCGCCCGCGCTGCACCGGGCCGCGGAGGGCAGCCTGAGCCGCCTCGGCACCGACCGCATCGATCTCTACTACGCCCATGTGACCGACCCGGCGACGCCCGTGGAGGAGACCATGGGCGCCTTCGCCGAGCTGGTCTCGACCGGCCTGGTCACCACCCTCGGGTGCAGCAACCACAGCGCCGCCGAGCTCGCCACCGCCAACGGCCTCGCCGCCGAACGGGGTTGGCCCGGCTACCACTGCGTCCAGCAGCGCCACACCTACCTGCGGCCCCGGCCGGACGCGGACTTCGGCATCCAGAGGCACGCCGACGAATCGCTGCTCTCCGATCTCGCCCGGCAGCCGGACCTGACCCTGCTCGCCTACTCCCCGCTCCTCGGCGGCGCGTACGTCCGGCCCGACCGTCCCCTCCCCGAGCAGTACGACGGGCCGGGCGGGAGGGCCCGCCTGGCGGTGCTCGCCGAGGTGGCGCGGGAGGCCGGCGCTACCGTCAACCAGGTCGTCCTCGCCTGGCTGCTCCGCCACCCCGTGCCGACCGTCCCCGTCATCGGCGTCAGCTCCGTGGCCCAGCTCGAGGAAAGCCTCGCGGCTCTCGACCTCACCCTCGACGAGCAGCAACTCCACCGCCTCGACACCGCCTGACGTCCCCTTCCCCCCTGCGGAGCGAGCCCTGTCCCGTGGCGACCCCGGGATAGCGTTCACGTTCATTCCATTGCAACGAGTCACGTGGGGATCGTTGCATTCTTGTCAAGATCAGTGCAACGATTTCCCTGCATCTACCTGCACTGATCGTGTTTTGACGCAGCGAAGTCATTGCCTGCTTCTTGAACGCAACGTAGCGTTTCCCATGTCAGAAACACGGGCCGCAAAGCCCCTCGCCGCAGTGCGAGGAGTAGCTCCCGCGTCGAGACCGAGGCCGCCGGCGCCGAACTCCGCAACGTCGGACAGCTCGGCGACGTCACCGTCTGACCCGCAGTCAACCAAGCTCCCACCCGCCCAGCCCACGTGAAGACGAGGAACCGACCGTGAACGACCGCCCCGAACTGCAGAACGCCATCCAGGCCTTCGTCGACGCCGGCTTCGCCGGGATACAGATGCGCGTGAACGACGCGCAGGGCGAATGGACCGGCAGCGCCGGCGTCCGCAAGCTCGGCGAGACCGCCAAGCCCGACACCGACGGCCGGTTCTGGATCGGCAGCAGCACCAAGACCTTCGTCGCCGCCCTGGTCCTGCGCCTGGTCGCCGAGGACACCATCACACTCGACACCCCGGTCGCCGACCACCTGCCGCAGTTCGGACTCGACCAGCGGATCACCGTACGGATGCTGCTCCAGCACACCAGCGGCGTCTACAACTGCACCGGCGAACTCGACCCCGACGGCACCTTCGTCCCGGGCCTCCCCTCGATCGGCAAGGACTGGGTGGACAACCGCCTGCACACCTACCGGCCGGAGGAGATCGTCCGCTTCGCCCTCGGCAAGCCCGCCCGCTTCGAGCCGGGAACCGACCAGAGCTACTCCAACACCAACTACACCCTCGCCGTGCTCCTGATCGAGCAGGTCACCGGCCACTCCTATGCCGAGGAGATGCAGCGCCGGATCCTGGCACCGCTCGGCATGCGGGACACCTTCGTGCCGGGCGACTCGCCCGAGCTCCCCGAGCCGCACGCCCACGGCTACTACCGCTACCAGGACGAGGACCAGTGGAAGGTCGTCGACGTCAGCCGCCAGAACCTCTCCCTGCTCGTCGGCGCGGGCGACCTGATCTCGTCCACCCGGGACCTCCACACCTTCTTCGCCGCGCTACTCGGCGGCAAGCTCCTGCCCGCCCCCCTGCTCGACGAGATGCGCACCCCGCACGGCATGCTCGGCTACGGCCTCGGCCTGTTCATCCAGGACCTCGGCGCCGACGGCGGCGGCATCACCATCGTCCACCACAACGGCGGCGCCCCCGGCGGCTACGGCGCACTGATGATCAGCAGCCCCGACGGCTCCAGGACCCTCACCGCCGGACTCACCACCGGCGACTCCGACTTCAACCCGGCCGAGACCTTCCCCCAGGCCCTCGACACCCTCATCAAGGCCGTCTTCTGCTGACCGCCCGCCACCACGCTCCGGGAAGCCGGCCATACATGCAGAACGCGGGCAGGCGGTCGAAGGGGCTGCTCGTGCAGTCGGGGGTGTGTGTGCGGCCGCACCAGTGACGTCCGGCCATCCTGTCCTGGAGCAAGCGTTCGAGGCCGGGCCGGTTTCCAGTCATGGCAACAAGACGTCCTTGCCTCACCGGAGCTGCCTCGGGAGCATCGTTCCAAGACCCGGACGAGCAAGGGGACGACTGTGAAGCTGACACGGCTTGTAGGTTCCTGCGATGAGGGCGAGTGTCCGACGCTGTACCTGACGGATCGGGGCACGCTCGCGGTGCAGGGCGAGCAGGTGGTCGGGCATGATCTCCGGCTCCCGGGTCGCGAGGCGTTGGTCGAGATTCCCGTCGAACTCCTCCGAAAGGCCTTCCGTGACAACCTCATCTAGAACCCTCGGGGACTGGTTCTCGGTGTTCGAGCGGGAGGCGTTCCGGTTGGAGACACTGGACGACTACAGCCGGTCCGGCGGTGTCGACGCCTACCATGCGTTCCTCGCGGGTGAGGAGCAGCCGGAGGACTTCAAGAGCGCGGGCTGGGTCAGGACTGTGGCTTCAGCCAGGTCGGCCGGCAAGCGCATGTACCGGGTGCACATCCTCTCGCGGCCGCTCACGGATTACCTCCGGTTCGAGTTGGCATGGGGATACCACCGCAACATGGCGGCCGGTGAGGAGTTCTTCATCCTCGACGTCACCGGCCGGGAGAACCCGGTTCCCGAGGCACCGGATTTCTGGCTTTTCGATGACGAGACTGCTGCCTCGATGAGCTACGACGAGAACGGCCGGTACCTCGGGGTCGAATTCCTCGAACACAGCCGGGCCGCCGACTACAGGAAGTTCCGGGACGCCGCGATGGCGCAGGCGGTGCCGTTCCCGGAATGGTGGGCCGAGTACGGCGAGTGAACAGGATGCAGCTGGGCGCGGCGCTGCGGGAGCTTCGGCAGGCTGCCGGAAAGGAAGCCAAGGCCGTGGCCCGCAGCGCGGTCATGTCCCGGAGCAAGCTGAGCAAGATCGAAACAGGCAAGGTCTCACCCACGGTCGTGGATGTGGAACGCATTCTCACGGCCATAGGGGTGTCCGAGGAGGTCAAGTCCCCGTACATGGTGGCCGCACGGGCTCAGGCCACCGAAGCGACGGCATGGCGCTTGGTCCGACGGCTGGGGCACCACCGCAAGCAGCAGCAGATCAAAGCCCTGGATGACTCGACCAGGCTGCTTCGCGTGTTCCAACCATCTCTGGTACCAGGTCTGTTGCAGACGCCGGAGTACGTGCGGGCAGTCTTCGGGAGGAGGAGTCTCGGTGAGGAGCAGCTGTCACGGACGGTTGCCGCGCGACTGGCGAGGCAGGAATCCCTCTACGACGCCACCAAGACCCTCCGGTTCGTCATGACCGAGCCTGTTCTTCATTGGCGACTCGTTCCGCCCGCGATGATGGCCGGGCAGTTGGACCGTATCCTCTCCGCATCTCGTCTCCCGCATGTCGACATCCGGATCGTCCCGCTGGCAGCACGGCAATCGGATGTGCCTGCGCATTCCTTCGTCATCCGGGACGATCGCATGGTCACGGTCGAGACGGTGCACGCGGAGTTGACGGTAACCGATCCGCGAGACGTCGAGGTGTATGCCCGAAAGTTCGACGGTTTCGCGGTCACGGCGGCATGCGGGGACGAGATGCGCCGGATGCTCGAAGCAATTCGGGACGGGTACTTGGGAGAGCAGGGCTTTCCGAGTGGTTCCGCGCCCGAGTAGCCGCGCAGTGGCGTCGGGTGCTCTCCTTCCTTGGAGGTCAGGCGGTTTTTTGATCGAGCAGGAAATCGGTGCCCGGTGGCCGCGTATTGCCCCTACGTTGTTCGTGCTCGCCATTCGATGAGGCGCGACCACACGGAGGTACACATGTCCACCACCGTTTTGCCCCGGCCGGGGGGTGTCCCGGTGTTCGACCGGGTGGAGTCCCGGTTGCCGTTGGGTGTGGGCGGGGCGACGCCCATGCCCGTGCTGGACGGGGAGTGCGGGCCGGGGAGCCTGTTCGCCTTCCGGTTCCTCGCCCCGGTCACCGGGGCCGGGGGGATCCTGCCCGCTGACATCGGATACGACGACGAGACGCAGACCTGTACCTATGAGGGTCTCCCGCCCGGCGTCTACATGACCAGCAGCCCGCCCAAGACCTTCGGCCCGACGGAGCCCTCCGGGCAGATGGACGCGCCGGACGACCCGGGAAGCAGCAACGACTGAGATGCCGACTGCCGATGCCGTCCTCGTACTGACGGGGACGTTCGATCCCACCGCCGATCTCGTGATCGAGGAGTTGAACCGGCGTGGGACTCCCGTCTTCCGGGCGGACACGGCGTGGTTCCCGTCGAGGCTGGCCGTCACGGCCGGCCTCGACGGGGCGAGCGGTTGGGGCGGGACGCTGGCCACCGGGCGGCGTGCGCTCGACCTCGCGGCGGTGCGGTCCGTCTACTTCCGGCGGCCGACCGCACCGGAGTTCCCGGGGTCGATGTCTGCCGAGGCCCGCCGTGTGGCATCCGCCGAGGCGCGGCGAGGGTTGGGCGGACTGCTGTCGGCCCTGCCCTGCCGTTGGCTGCCACCGCCGGGCCGTGCCGCCGATGCCGAGTACAAGCCGTTCCAGCTCCGGGTGGCGGCCGAATCGGGATTACGAGTCCCACGGACGCTGATCACCAACAATCCGGAAGCCGTACGGGAGTTCGCGAGCGGTCTTGGCACGCCGGTGGTCTACAAGCCGTTCACGCCGATCCGCGGGACGCTTGATGGCCGGTCGGTCGCTGTGTACGCGAGTGTGCTGGAGCCAGGTGACATCGACCAGCCTTCGATCTCCACTACGGCGCACTTGTTCCAGGAATGGGTGCCAAAGGCGCACGAGGTGCGGCTCACGGCTGTCGACGGGACGCTGTTCGCTGCGGAGATCCACGCGAACTCGACCGCCGCGAAAGTGGATTGGCGGAGCGATTACGACAGCCTCACCTACCGGGTGTGTGATCCGCCGGACGACGTGGCGCGGGGTGTCCGGCGGATGCTCGACACGCTCGGCCTCCCGTACGGCGCATTCGACTTCGTCGTATCGCCCTCGGGCGACTGGACGTTCCTTGAGGTGAACCCCAACGGACAGTACGGGTTCGTCGAACAGGCGACCGGGCTGCCGATCACCGCCGCGATCTGTGACTACCTGGAAGGGAGCGCCCGGGCATGACGACGGTCGTCCATGACGAAGAGCAACTCCTACGGGCGAGGCTCGCCTTGGCCTCGGAGGTCGAGGCGAGGTGTGTGGTGCTGTCTTCGCGGGTGGTCGAGGCGTTCCTGCGGGTGCCTCGGCATCCGTTCGTTCCCGGCTTCTACCGGGAGGAGGACGGTGTGCACCGGCCCGTGCGGGCCGGGGAGGCCGGGTGGCTGCGGGAGGTGTACGCGGACCGGGTGCTGGTGACCGAGGTCGAGGGTGTGCACGCCGAAAGCGCCGGGGCGGAGGGGGTGGTCGGGGCGCCGACATCCTCCTCGACGCTGCCGAGCCTGATGGCGGACATGCTGGACGCGCTGGATGTCAGGCCAGGGGACCGGGTGCTGGAGGTCGGGACGGGTACGGGCTACAACGCGGCGCTGCTCTGCGAGCTCGCGGGCGCGGCCGAGGTGACGACGGTCGACCGCACCGGGCCCCTGGTCGCCGTTGCCCGTACCCGCCTGCACGAAGCCGGCTTCGAGCCGACCGTCATCCGGGCCGATGGCGTCGAGGGGTACCCGGCCGGTGGGCCGTACGACCGGATCATCGCCACGTGTGGTGTCCGCCGGATCCCCCGGGCGTGGCTGGAGCAGTGCGCGCCGGACGGTCTGATCGTCGCGCCGGTCCTCGGGGCGATCGCCCGGTTGACCAAGCTGCCGAACGGTCGGGCCGCAGGCCGGTTCCTCGCCCGCCCGGCAGGCTTCATGCCGTTGCGCTCCGGGGGCGAAGCCGGGACGGAGACCCCGGCGCCGACGCGCAGTCGGACCACCGCGACCGGTCCCCGGGTCTTGGACGACCCCGGGTTCTCCTTCTGGGCGGACCTGCATCTCGCCCCGACCGTCACCCGGCACGGCCACACCCTCCATGACGTCGCCGACGGTTCCGTCGCCCGCTCCGAGGGCCCGGCCACCGTCGCCCTCGGCGGCCCCCGCGACCTCTGGCACACCGTCGAGGCCGCCCGCCAGAGCTGGCTCGCCCACCACCGCCCCCGTCGTGAATGGCTCACCGTCGAAGCCGGCCCGGAAGCCCAGTCCGTGCGCTACACCGCCCCCGCCGGCACCACCGTCAGGTGGGTCCTCTGACAGTGCGGCGGCGTCGGGGTGCCGATGCGGAAAGCCAGGGCGGGAACTCCGCAGAACGGAAACAAAGGGCCCATAACGCACTGTGAGGGGGCGTCGGATATCCGAGCCGCAGGTGTGCCGGTGTCCGTTGCGCGCGGGTCGCGCGGTGCGGCTTTCGGCGGCGGCCGACGGTGGGCGGCCGGACGCGTGCAACCTTTTCGCCGCCCGGGGCATCCAAGTAGGGGCGGGGCCATGGCAGGGGAGGACGGGGGGAGTGTGCCGCGCAGGGGGGTCGGCCGGATCCGGTGCGGACTTGTCCCATTCCGCCGCGCCCACTCAGTGCGTATACGATTTGACTTGCCCGGGTCGACTTCCGGCATCTGTTGCACAGCCGTGACAGCCGTGCACGAAAAACCGTTCGACCCGCGGGGGCCGAGGGTTAGCATTTCGGAATGGAATCGACTCCCTCCCCGATACGGAATTCCGCCGATGGCGAGGAGCCTCGGCCGGCCCGCAAAGCGCCGCTCAGGCTGGCCCGCTTCGCTGCGACCTTCCTGGGAGTGAGTGTCGTGTCCGGCGTGCTGCTGGCGGGCCTCGTCCTGCCCCTCGCCGGTGGCATCGGGCTGACCGCCAAGAGCACGGCGGAAGGCTTCGAGGACGTTCCCTCCGACTTCAAGACGCCGCCGCTCACCCAGGCGACGCAGATCTTCGACGCCAAGGGCGGGCTGATCGCCAAGGTCTACGAGCGCGACCGCACGGTCATCACCGCCGACCAGATGTCGCCGTTCATGCGGCAGGCCCAGGTGGACATCGAGGACGCGCGGTTCTACGAGCACGGCGCCGTCGACCTCAAGGGCGTCCTCCGGGCCCTGAGCAAGAACGCGGAGAGCGGCACCGCCTCCCAGGGCGCCTCGACGCTGACGCAGCAGTACGTGAAGAACGTCAACGTGGAGAAGGCCGGCGACGACAAGGACGCGGTCCTGGAGGCCCAGCGCAAGACCCTGGGCCGCAAGATCCAGGAGCTCAAGGTCGCGATCAAGCTGGAGGAGGACCTGCCGAAGGACCAGATCCTCACCAACTACCTGAACATCACGTACTACGGGAACGGCGCCTACGGGGTCGAGGCCGCGTCCCAGCGCTACTTCAGCAAGAGCAACAAGGACCTGACCGTCGCCGAGGCCGCCACGCTGGCCGGGCTGGTGCAGAACCCGTCCCAGTACGACCCGAAGCTGCACCCGCAGGCCGCGCAGAACCGCCGCGACACCGTCATCGCCAAGATGCTGGAGAACAAGCACATCACGGCCGACCAGGCCAAGGAGGCGAAGGCCGCCCCGCTGGGCCTGAACTACAAGGAGCCGCAGAACGGCTGCATCACGGCCCAGGCCGGCATGGGCTTCTTCTGCGACTACGTGCGCCACGTGGTCAAGCAGGACCCGGCGTTCGGCAAGAGCGCCGAGGACCGCAAGAAGTTCTGGAACCAGGGCGGTCTGAACATCTACACCACCCTGGACACGGACAAGCAGGCCGCCGCCCAGAACGCGGTGAGCAGCAACGTGCGGGTCACCGACACCGTCTCCGCCGCCGCCACCATGATGGAGCCGGGCACCGGCAAGATCCTCGCGATGGCCCAGACCCGCCCGTACGGCCTGGACACCACCAAGAACCAGACCGTCGTCAACCTCAACGTGGACGCGGCGATGGGCGGCGGCAACGGCTTCCAGCCCGGCTCCACGTTCAAGCCGGTCGTCGCGGCGGCGGCACTGGAGGCGGGCCTGTCGCCGACCCAGGAGTACCCGTCCCCGAACAAGCTCGAGTACCCGTCGATGAAGACCTGCGACGGGACCTGGCGCAACGACGCCCGGCCCAAGGCCGTGGTGCCCAACGAGTCCGCGAACGAGAAGGGCCCGTACCAGCTGAAGATGGCGATGGCCCTCTCGGTCAACACCTACTTCGTGCAGATGGAGCAGGAGATCGGCCTCTGCCCGGTGAAGCAGATGGCGAACAAGCTCGGCATCGCGACCAAGGCGAGCGGCAAGCCGCTCGAGGAGGTCCCCTCGATGGGCCTCGGCGTGCAGGAGATGTCCCCGCTGACGATGGCGAACGTCTACGCGACCTTCGCCGCGCGGGGCACCTACTGCACCCCGATCGCCATCAACAAGATCACCACGGTGGACGGCAAGGACGTGCCGGTCCCGCAGTCCGCGTGCAGCCAGGCCTTCTCCGAGTCCACCGCCGACGCCCTGAACACCGTGCTGAACGGTGTGACCGAGAGCGGCGGCACCGGTTCGGCGCTCAGCCTGGACGGCAACCGGCAGATCGCCGGTAAGACCGGTACCTCGGACCGCAAGCGGGCCGCCTGGTTCAGCGGCTACACCCCGCAGCTGGCCACCTCGGTCTGGCTCGGCGGCCCCGCCGGCGGCGTCGAGATGCGCAACCTCTCCATCAACGGGAAGTACCGCGCCGAGGTGTTCGGCGCCGACGGCCCCGGCCCGATCTGGCGGGACGCCATGAACCAGGCCCTGCGCGGCGCGCCCAAGCAGTCCCTGCCGATGGCCAACATCCCCGACCCGGCACCCAAGTCCGACCCGAGCAGCACCGGGACCGGGACCGGGACCGGGACCGGGACGGGCAACAGCACCGGCAACGGGAACGGCAACGGCAACGGGAACGGCAACGGCAACGGCAACGGCAACAACGCGGACGCGCCCACCGACGCGGAGCACTGAGCGGAGTCACCCGGCGGCCCTCGCGCCGGTGCACGGAACGTCGGCCCGTCCGACGTCCGGTGCACCGGAGCGGGGGCCCGTCGCATGGAGGGCCCGGCGGCACCCGCCCCCGTGGAAGTGACGCAGCTCATATCCGCTACCGTGCGGAGCGGGCAGAGTCTCCAGGGGGCGCGCTCGATGCGCCCACGCCCGTACGCACACCACCGAGCGCCTGCCCAAGGGCTTGTCGTGGCAAAACCGACCGATAAGGTGTTAATCCAACATTCATCCATGCCGCGTAGCCTCCGAGGGCTAGCCTCATGCTGAACGTCCCCGTCCGACCAGGAGGCGAAAGCCCCGTGCAAGGCACTGTCACCACCCCAGGCGGCTCCGCGGTGGCCGGGGGCCAGGGCGAGGCGTTCCTGCTCGTCGTGGACGACGAACCCAACATCCGCGAGCTGCTCGCCGCCTCGCTGCGCTTCTCCGGCTTCCGGGTCGCCTCCGCCGCCAGTGGCGCCGAGGCCCTCGACCTGGTCGCCGCCGAGCGCCCGGACCTGGTCGTGCTCGACGTGATGCTCCCCGACCTCGACGGCTTCACCGTCATCGAGAAGCTGCGCGAGCGCACCAGCCGCGGCCAGATAGCCGGGCCCGCGCACGGACACCCCGGCGACCACCTCCCGGTGCTCTTCCTCACCGCCAAGGACGGCGTCGGCGACAAGGTGCAGGGCCTCGCCGCGGGCGCGGACGACTACGTCACCAAGCCGTTCAGCCTGGAGGAGCTCATCGCTCGGATCCGCGCCATCCTGCGCCGGGCCGGCGGCCCCGCCGAGGACGGCCGGCTGATCGTCGCCGACCTCAGCCTCGACCCGGTCGCCCACGAGGTCACCCGGGCCGGCACCCCCGTCTCGCTCTCCCCGACCGAGTTCAAGCTGCTCCACTACCTGATGGCCAACGTCGGCCGGGTGGTCTCCAAGGCGCAGATCCTCGACCACGTCTGGGCCTACGACTTCGGCGGCGACCTCTCCATCGTCGAGTCGTACATCTCCTACCTCCGCCGCAAGCTCGACTCCGGCCCGGCGCACGGCCCCAAGCTGATCCACACCGTGCGCGGCATCGGCTACGCGCTGCGCCGCCCCCCGCAGGGCTGACCGGGTACCACGCAGGTGTTCGCCCGCTTCTCCGCCCGGCTGTCGCTGCGCGCCCGGCTGCTGGTCCTCGCCCTCGTGCTCGTCACCACCGGGCTCGTGGTCAGCGACGCCTTCGTGCTCGGCGCCGTCCGCGCGCAGCTGGTCGAGCAGCTCGACGAGCAGCTCCAGCGGTACGGGCTGCCGCTGTCCCGCAAGCCCCCGGCCCAGGTGGCCGCGCCGGCCCCCGGCCGCCCCGCCCTCACCGGACGGCGGGTCAGCCTGCCCAGCCAGTACCTGGTGCAGTTCCTGTCCTCGGACGGCAAGGTCCAGGCAGTGATGCGCCAGCCCGTCTCCGACAGCGACCCGGCGCCCCAGCTGGCCGGCCTGGACCCGACCCGGACCGCCGCCGACGTCCCCTTCGACCTGCCCGACCAGCGCGGCCACCACAGCTGGCGGGTCCTGGTGCTGCCGCTCCAGCAGCCCCGCGGACAGGTCGCCAACCCCAGCGCGTTCGCCTCGCCGGCGGTCACCCCGACCCACGTCATGGTGGCCGTCTCCCGCGAGGACATCGACACCACCCTCGGGCGGCTGAGCACCTCCTTCCTGGCCATCGGCGGCGCCGTCCTGGTGCTGATCGCCGCGCTCGGCTTCTTCGCGGTACGGGCCGGGCTGCGCCCGCTGCGGCGGATCGAGGAGGGCGCCGAGCGGATCGCGGCCGGTGAACTGTCCCACCGGATGCCCGAACTCTCCGGGGGCACCGAGGTCGGGCGGCTGTCCATCGCGCTGAACGGGATGCTCACCCAGATCGAGGCGGCCTTCGCGTCCCGCGCCGAGTCCGAGGCCCGGATGCGGCGCTTCGTCGCCGACGCCTCGCACGAGCTGCGCACCCCGCTCGCCGGGATCCGCGGCTTCGCCGAGCTGTACCGGATGGGCGCGCTGCCCACCGAGTCCGACGTCAAGCGCACCATGACCCGGATCGAGAGCGAGGCCGACCGGATGGGCGCGCTGGTCGAGGACCTGCTGGTGCTCGCCCGGCTCGACGAGGAGCGCCCGCTCGACCTCGCCCCGATGGACCTGCGCACCCTCGCCGCCGACGCCCTGCACGACCTCACCGCGCTCGACCCGAGCCGCCCCGTCGCGCTCACCGGGCCCGCCGGCACGGGCGCGCCCGGCGCGGCGCCCGTCATCGGCGACGAGGCACGACTGCGGCAGGTGGTCACCAACCTGGTGGGCAACGCGGTCAAGCACACCCCGGCCGGCACCCCGGTGCGGATCGGGGTCGGCGCCGGGGCCGACGGCACCTGCCTGCTGGAGGTCGCCGACACCGGGCCGGGCCTCACCGAGGAGCAGGCCCAGCGGGTCTTCGACCGGTTCTTCCGGGTCGACGCCTCCCGCAGCCGGGACAACGGCGGCGGCGCCGGACTCGGCCTCGCCATCGCCACCGCCCTCACCCGCGCGCACGGCGGGACCCTCAGCCTGGAAACCGCGCCGGGCCGGGGCGCGACATTCCGGGTCGAACTCCCCAGCAACGGCGACCGGATCTCCTGAGCGGTCCCGGAACCGTCGGGCTTTTCCCGTTCTTTTGTCGACTCGTCAATTCTCCTGGGAACCAGGCAATTCGGGGGCCGACTCATTGCCGGAATCCGGCATGGAGCGTAAAGAATGCGTGTGCCTATGATCGGCACTGCCTGGCCGTCACAACCCGTACGGACCAAGGCGTTTGCATTCTTTCCGACCCGAAAGGGGTCATCGTGAAACTCCGCCGTTCGCTGGTCTCGGCCGCCCTCGTCGCCGCCGTGGTCTCGCCCGCAGTCGTGTTCTCCGCGGCACCCGCCTTCGCGGCGCCGGTCGCGGCGACGCGGACCGGCAGCGAGAACGGCTCGATCGCCGAGCTGGAGAAGGCCGCCGCCGACGCGGACAAGGCCTACCAGGCCGCCAAGGCCCACCAGGCCGACCTCACCGCCAAGTTCAACGCCTACACGTTCCCGGCGGCGCTGCGCGCCAAGCTCGAGCAGGCCAAGGCCGAGCTGGCGAAGGCGACCGCGACCAGGCAGGCCCTGGACACGGCCGCCGGGGAGGCCTCCGCCGCGTACGGCAGAGCAAAGGAGGAGGACCGGGAGAAGGCCCTGGAGAAGATGCTGAAGGCCTTCGACGAGGCCAACACCTCGCACGTCGCCGAGGACCGGGCCAAGGCAGCCGTCGAGGCGGCCAACCGGGCCATGGACGACGACCGGATCGCCGAACTCCTCAAGGTCGTCGCCGCGCAGGACGCCACCGAGGCCGCGTCGGTGGCGAAGGCCGCCGCGGACAAGGCGCTCGCCGACGCCCGGGCGGCCGCCGAGAAGCCGGTCGAGAAGCCGGTCGAGAAGCCCGTCGAGAAGCCCGTGGAACAGCCGGTGGAGAAGCCCGCCGAGCAGCCGACCACCGTCACCCCGGCCTCGGACACCACCAAGGCCTCCTCCACCACCACCAAGGCCTCGAACAGCGCGACCACCGCGGCCACCACCGCGCAGGCGGCCACCACCGGCTCGACCACCGAACTCGCCGAGACCGGCTCCGACCCCGCCACCGGCTACCTGGCGCTGGGCTCCGGCCTCGCCCTCAGCCTGGGCGCCGCCGCCCTCTACGTCTCCCGCCGCAAGCCGGCCGGCCGCTCCGCCTCCTGACCCACCGGTTCGCGCCCACTCGGGAGGAGGCCGCGAACCCACCGCACCCCACCCGGAACCGCAGGACAGGCCCCGGCCCGTCCTGCGGTTCCGGCGTTTCCGGGCCCGAAACTCCCCGATCGGGTGAACCGCAAGCCGTTCCCCCGGTCGGCCTCCCGGCCGTGTGCGATGGTCCAGGAGCCCACTCGGCAACCGGGAGATCATCGTGAACTCTGATCAGCGGCTCTGGGAGGCCTGGAAGGCCATGACCGTCCCGAAGCACGTGCGTGCCGAGATCGATGAGGACAGCATCACCATCTCGGTCATCGGTGACGCCCGTCATGCCGCTGTGAGCAGGAGGCTCAGGAGGATGTTGAAGAACCACCTGGGCGGGACGGGGCACAAGCCGACGCAGGGCCGGCACGTCATCGCCGGTTCTAAGGCGATGATGCCCGACTTCGCGGTGGCTCCGAGTGGCACCCGGAGGATCGAACACCCGGACGGCGTGGGGTTGCTCGCCTGTGGGATCCCCCTCGTCGGCGAGATCGTGTGGCCCGACTGCTGCATCGGCCGTGAGCGCGACCTCAAGCAACGTGCCTACGCCTCTGCGGGGATTCCCGTGTACGTGATCATCGACGACTACGACCATGGTGGCACCGTGACCGTTCTGACCTGCCCGGATTCCGAGCGCGGGGCGTACGCCTCTTCGACCCGCACCCCCTACGGCAAGGAGGCGGTGATTCCCGAAGGGCCCGCGAAGGGCTTCGTGATCGGCCCGGGGATCACCGGTGAGCGCCGTGACTGAGCCGGGTGTGTCGTTCAAGCGGGACCTGTCCGAGTGGCGGATCGCGCTGGTCGCGTGGCGGCTGCTGGTGCTGCAGGCGGCCGATCCGGTGGTGGCCGCCGGGATGACGGAGCACTCGACGTACCGGGCGCACCCGTGGCGGCGGGTGGAGCACACGCTGGGCAGCGGGCGGCGGCTGTTCTACCAGGACGCGGAGGTCCTGGAGCGGGAGATCGCGCGGCTGGACCGGGCGCACAAGCGGATCCGGGGGACGGCGCCGGACGGGCGTCCGTACGACGCCCGGGACGCGGCGACCAGGGCCTGGGTGCTGCTGACGCTCTTCGAGTGCGTGGCCGCGATGCGCCGGCTGGGCGGGGACCCGTACGACGAGGGGCAGTCGGAGGAGGCGTACGGGGAGTTCCGGGAGGCGGTCGCCGCGTTCGGCCTGCCCGAGGGCGAACTGCCCGCCACGGCCAAGGACCTGCCCGGCTACTTCGCCCGGTACGCCCGGGAGCGGCTGGAGTGCACCGACGCGGTGCGGTACCTGATGGGGGATCTGCTGCGGGAGGCGCCCCGGCCGCGGCGGCTGTGGTTCCTCGGGGACGCCGGCTGGCGGGTGGTGCGGCGGGTGGTGGCCCGGGTGGTCACCGAGCTGACGGTGGCGGACCTGCCGCCGGCGGTTCGGGAGCGGTTCGGGATGGCAGTCACCTGGCGGGCCGCGCTGCTCTCCGTCGTGCTGCACCGGGGAGCCGGGGCGCTCGTCCGGTGGCTGCCGGACCGGTTGCGCTACCGGTCCCCGGACGAGGAGCGCCCGCCGCGCCGCTACCGTCCGCGCCGCGACGCCCGCGGGCCCCGGCTGGACCGGTTCTTCCGGGAGGTGCTGGACCAGACCGGCGACGGCTTCATCACCGTGCACGACCTGCGGGCGATGGCGCACAACGTGTGCTGGCAGCTGGAGTTGGACGAGGCCGCGGAGGCCCGGGTGTACGAGGCCTTCGAGGGCTGGTGGGAGCAGCTGCGCGCGGCGATGGACGCCGACGGCGACGGGCAGGTGAGCCGGGAGGAGTTCGTGGCGGCCACCGTGGCCGGCTGCGACCGGGACGGGGCGTACCTGGAGCAGGGGCTGCTGCCCGCGCTGCGGGCGGTGTTCACCGCGGCCGACACGGACGGCAGCGGGTTCCTGGAGTTCGACGAGTACCGCGCGGTGTTCGGCGGCCCGCGGGTGCATCCGGTCGAGCTGTCGCAGGGTTTCCGCCAGCTGGACACGGACGGGGACGGGCGGATCACCCGGGAGGAGTTCCTGCACGGCTTCACCGAGTTCTTCACGGCCAGGGGTGACTCGACCTCGGGCACCCAGCTCCTCGGCCGGGCCTGACCACGGCCGACCGCGCCGACCGCGCCGACTGCGTCGCCCGCGTCGCACGCCCCGAGCGCGCCCGACCGCAGGCCCGACCGCTAGCACGCCCCGCTCGCCCCCGCGAGCGGGGCGTCGGCCTGTCAAGCGCCGCTTCGGCCAAGAACGGCGCGCCGTCCGCCCGCTCGTTCGTTGCCCGGGCCCCGTCGGATCCGCAGACTGTGCCCACCGCACTCGCACCGCCGGCGTCCACTCCCGTACCGTGCCGCAAACCGTGACGCATCGCACAGGAATGTCAACCCCACCCCACCTGCAATTCCGTCGTAAGGATGGTGGATACTGACCCTTGTGAACGTGTTCACGTTCACAAGCGGACAAGCTTGCGTGGCTTGGCGGCGGTCTACGGCTATAGAAGATGTTTGTCCGGAATGCGCCCGTCGTCTCACGGGCAGGTTGGGAGAGAGGGCGACGTGGAACTGGCAATCGCTCACGAGACCATCGCGCGGTGGCAATTCGGTGTCACCACCGTCTACCACTTCCTCTTCGTTCCGCTCACGATCAGCCTGGCCGCGGTCGTGGCCGGTCTGGAGACCGCCTGGGTGCGGACGAACAAGGAGAAGTACTTCCACGCCACGAAGTTCTGGGGAAAGCTCTTCCTCATCAACATCGCGATGGGCGTGGTCACCGGGATCGTCCAGGAATTCCAGTTCGGCATGAACTGGTCCGACTACTCACGCTTCGTCGGCGACGTCTTCGGCGCCCCGCTCGCGATGGAGGCGCTGATCGCCTTCTTCTTCGAGTCCACCTTCATCGGCCTGTGGATCTTCGGCTGGGACAAGCTGCCGAAGAAGATCCACGCCGCCTGCATGTGGATGGTCGCGCTGGGCACCGTGCTCTCCGCCTACTTCATCCTGGCCGCCAACTCCTGGATGCAGCACCCGGTCGGCTACTCGATCGACCCGGTCAGCGGCAAGGCCCAGCTGACCGACATCGCCAAGGTGCTGTTCCAGAACACCACCCTGGTCGTCGTCTTCCACACCCTGACCGCCGCGTTCCTCACCGGCGCCGCCTTCATGGTCGGCATCGCCTCCTTCCACCTCTGGAAGGCCAAGCGCAAGCCTGAGACCGCGGACCCGAAGAAGACCGCCGCGATGCGCACCTCGCTGCGGCTCGGCCTGGTGCTCGCGGTGGTCTTCGGCGCCGGCACCGCGCTCAGCGGCGACTCGCTCGCCAAGGTCATGTTCGAGCAGCAGCCGATGAAGATGGCCGCCGCCGAGGCGCTGTGGGACACCCAGGCGCCCGCACCGTTCTCGATCTTCGCGGTCGGCGACGTCAGCAAGGGCCACAACTCGGTCGAGCTGGAGATCCCCGGGATACTGTCCTTCCTCGCCCACAGCGACTTCAGCTCCTCCGTCCCCGGCATCAACGACACCGCGGCCGCCGAGGCCGCCCAGCACGGCGGCGACCCCAAGGACTACATCCCGAGCATCTTCGTCACCTACTGGGGCTTCCGCCTCATGATCGGCTTCGGGATGACCTCCTTCGTGGCCGCCCTGATCGGCCTCTGGACCACCAGGAAGAAGCTCTTCCTGCGGCCGGAGTTCCGCACCGGGGAGACCGAGGTGCCCCGGCTGATGCTCACCCCCAAGCGCGAACTCGGCCCGACGCTGACCAAGTGGAGCTGGCGGATCGGCATCCTGACCATGGGCTTCCCGCTGATCGCCAACAGCTTCGGCTGGATCTTCACCGAGATGGGCCGTCAGCCCTGGGCGGTCTTCGGCCTGATGACCACGGCCAGCGCCGTTTCCCCCAACGTCGGCGTCGGCACCCAGATCGGGGCCCTGGCCACCTTCACCACGCTGTACGCGATCCTCGCGGTCGTCGAGGTCCGGCTGCTGGTCAAGTACGCCAAGGCCGGCCCGGTGGTGACCGAGCAGCCGCCCACCAAGGACCCGTCGCTGCGCGGACCCTCCTCGGACGAGGACGCCGACAAGCCGCTCGCCTTCGCGTACTGAGCCGCCAGGACCACTGGGGAACTGAGGATCTGACATGCAACTCCACGACGTCTGGTTCGTGCTGATCGCGGTCCTGTGGATCGGCTACTTCTTCCTGGAGGGCTTCGACTTCGGGATCGGCATCCTGACCAAGCCGCTGGCCCGCAACACCGCCGAGCGGCGGGTCCTGATCAACACCATCGGCCCGGTCTGGGACGGCAACGAGGTCTGGCTGCTGACCGCCGGCGGCGCCACCTTCGCCGCCTTCCCGGACTGGTACGCGACGCTCTTCAGCGGCTTCTACATCCCGCTGCTGGTGATCCTGGTCTGCCTGATCGTCCGCGGCGTGGCCTTCGAGTACCGGGCCAAGCGCGACGGCGCCCGCTGGCAGCGGAACTGGGAGGAGGCCATCTTCTGGACCTCCCTCCTGCCGGCCTTCCTCTGGGGCGTGGCCTTCGCCAACATCGTCCGCGGCGTGGACATCGACGCGCAGAAGAACTACGTCGGCACCCTCTGGGACCTGCTGAACCCGTACGCGCTGCTCGGCGGCCTGGTGACGCTCAGCCTGTTCACCTTCCACGGCGCGGTGTTCGCCGCGCTCAAGACGGTCGGCGACATCCGCGAGCGGGCCCGCCGGGCCGCCCTGCGGGCCGGGCTGGCGACCGCCGTGCTGGCGCTGGCCTTCCTGACCTGGACCCAGGCGGACAGCGGCAACGGCCGCAGCCTGGTCGCGCTGGTCGTCGCGGTCCTGGCCCTGGTCGGCGCCCTGGCCGCCAACCAGCTCGGCCGCGAGGGGTGGGCGTTCGTCCTCTCCGGGGCGACCATCGTGGCCGCCGTCGCGATGCTCTTCCTGGCGCTCTTCCCGGACGTCATGCCCTCCACCCTGAACCCGGAGTGGAGCCTGACCGTCGAGAACGCGGCCTCCTCGCCGTACACGCTGAAGCTGATGACCATCGTGGCCGCGGTGTTCACCCCGCTGGTGCTGCTCTACCAGGGCTGGACGTACTGGGTGTTCCGCAAGCGGATCGGCGTCCAGCACATCCCCGGGCACAACCCGGCCGCCCCGCTCGACCAGGCCTGACGCCGTGAAGCCCGTCGACCCCCGACTCCTCGGGTACGCCCGCACCACCCGGGTCTTCCTCGCCGGATCCGTGCTCCTCGGCGCGGTCGGCGCGGCCCTGGTGGTCGCCCAGGCGAGTCTGATCGCCGAGATCGTCGTCCGCGCCTTCCAGCGCGGGGCGACGCTCGGCGAACTGACCACGCCGCTGCTGCTGCTCGCCCTGACGGCCGTCGGGCGCGGGCTGGTCGGCTGGCTCACCGAACTCACCGCGCACCGGTCTGTCGCCCGGGTGAAGTCCACCCTGCGGCGCCGGCTGCTCGACCACGCCACCGCGCTCGGCCCGTCCTACCTGGCGGGCCGGCGCACCGGCGAACTCACCACCCTCGCCACCCGCGGCATCGACGCGCTGGACGACTACTTCGCCCGGTACCTGCCGCAGCTGGCCCTGGCCGTCGTCGTCCCGGTGATCGTGCTGCTGCGGATCGTCGGGGCCGACTTCACGTCGGCCGCGGTCATCGCCGGGACGCTGCCGCTGATCCCGCTGTTCATGGTGCTGATCGGGATGGCCACCCAGTCCCGGATGGACCGGCAGTGGGACACCCTGGCCCGGCTCTCGCACCACTTCCTCGACGTGGTCGCCGGGCTGCCCACCCTCAAGGTGTTCAACCGGGCCCGAAGCCAGGCCGCCACCATCGCCCGGATCACCGCCGACTACCGGCGCGCCACCCTGCGCACGCTGCGGATCGCCTTCGTCTCCTCCTTCACCCTGGAACTGCTCTCCACCCTCTCGGTCGCGCTGGTCGCCGTCACCGTCGGCTTCCGGCTGGTGGACGGCACCCTCGACCTGGAGACCGGACTGCTGATCCTGGTCCTCGCCCCCGAGGTCTACGTCCCGATCCGCCAGGTCGGCGCGCTCTACCACTCCAGCGTCGAGGGGCTGACCGCCGCCGACGAGCTGTTCCGGGTGCTGGAGACCCCGCTGCCCGCCGCCGGGACGGTCCCCGCGCCCGCCCTCGCCGGGGCCGTGATCGAGGCCGGGGGCCTGGTCGTCCGGCACCCCGGGCGCACCGAGCCCGCCCTGGACGGCGCCGCGCTGACCCTGCGTCCGGGCACCACCACCGCGCTGACCGGCCCGAGCGGCGCCGGCAAGTCCACCCTGCTGGCCGTCCTGCTCGGCCTCACCGCCCCCACGGCCGGCACCGTCCGGATCACCGCCGCCGACGGCCGGTCCCACGACCTGGCCGAGCTGGAGCCGGCGAGCTGGCGGCGGCAGATCGCCTGGGTGCCGCAGCACCCGCACCTGTTCGCCGGGACGGTCGCCGACAACCTGCGGCTCTACCGGCCCGAGGCCACCGACGAGCAGCTGTGGACGGCGCTGCGGGCCGCGCACGCCCTCGACTTCGTGACCGACCTGGCCGCCGGGCTCGGCGAGGACGGCGCCGGGCTCTCCGCCGGGCAGCGCCAGCGCCTCGCGCTCGCCCGGGTGCTGCTCGCCGACGACCGCCCGCTGGTCCTGCTGGACGAGCCCACCGCCCACCTGGACGGCGCCTCCGAGGCGGCCGTGGTGGACGCCGTCCGGGCCCTCACCGAGGACCCGGCCCGCACCGTGCTGGTCGTCGCGCACCGGCCGGCCCTGCTGGCCGCCGCCGACCACCGGGTCCGGCTGGCCCCGCCCCGGGCCGAAGGGCCGCAGCGGCCGGAGGCGGGCGGGCGGGTCAGCTCCGCGCGGCTCGTCCACTCCGGCCGGCCGACGCCCGCCCCCGCCGTCCCCGAGGAGCCGCGGACCGAGAGCGGCGCCACGCCCCGGCTGGCCCTGTCCGTCCTGCTCGGCGCCCTCGCCCTCGGCTGCGCGGTCGCGCTGATGGCCACCTCCGGCTACCTCATCTCCCGGGCCTCCGAGATGCCGCCGGTGCTCTACCTGATGATGGCCGTCACCTCCGTCCGGGCGTTCGGCATCGGCCGCAGCGTCTTCCGGTACGCCGAGCGGCTGGTCTCGCACGACGCGGTGCTGCGCACCCTCGGCACCCTGCGGACCGCCGTCTACCGGCGGCTGAGCGTGCTCGCCCCGGCCGGGCTGCCCGCCTTCCGGCGCGGTGACCTGCTGTCCCGCCTGGTCGCCGACGTGGACGCGGTCCAGGACCACTACCTGCGCTGGCGGCTGCCCGCCGCCATCGCGGGCGTGGTCGGGCTGGCTTCGACGGTGGCGCTGGGCGCCTTCCTGCCCGCCGCCGGGGTGGTGCTCGGCCTCGGGCTGCTGCTCGCGGGTGTGCTGGTGCCCGCGCTGGCCGCCCGCTGGTCGGCCGGCGCCGAGCGGCGGCAGGCCCCGGCGCGCGGGCGACTGGCCACCGCGGTGGTCGACGCCTTCACCGGCACCGCCGAACTCACCGTGGCCGGCGCGCTGCCCGGCCGGCTGGCCGCCGTCCGCACCGCCGACGCCGCGCTGACCCGGCTGGCCGCCCGCTCGGCGGCCACCACGGCGCTCGGCACCGGGCTGATCGCGCTGCTCACCGGGCTGACCGTGACCGCCGCGGCGGCCGTCGGCATCCAGGGGGTGCGCGGCGGGGCGCTGGCGCCGGTCTGCCTGGCCCTGGTGGTGCTGACCCCGCTGGCCGCCTTCGAGGCGGTCACCGGGATGCCGCTCGCCGTCCAGGCCCGGCAGCGCAGCCGCGCCGCCCGGGCCCGGCTGGACGAACTGCTGGACGCCCCGGCCCCGGTCGTCGAGCCCTCGGCGCCGGTGGAGCTGCCCGGGCAGCCGCTGCCGGTCGCGGTGCGCGGGCTGACCGTACGGCACCCCGGGCAGGAGGCGGACGCGCTCGCCGGGGTGGACCTCGACCTCGCGCCCGGCCGCCGGATCGCCGTGGTCGGCCCGTCCGGCTCCGGCAAGACCACCCTCGCCCAGGCGCTGCTGCGCTTCCTGGAGCCGAGCGCCGGGAGCGTCACCTTCGCCGACGGTCGTCCACAGGCTGTGGACAGCCGCGCGCTCGCGGGCGAGGACGTCCGCCGGGTGATCGGGCTCTGCGCGCAGGACGCGCACGTCTTCGACAGCTCGCTGCGGGAGAACCTGCGCCTGGCCCGGCCCGGCGCCGGGGAGGACGAGCTGCGCGCCGCCCTGGCCGCCGCCCGGCTGCTGGACTGGACGGAGGGCCTGCCGGATGGCCTGGACACCATGGTCGGCGAGCACGGCGCCCGGCTCTCCGGCGGGCAGCGCCAGCGCCTCGCGCTCGCCCGGGCGCTGCTCGCGGACTTCCCCGTCCTGGTCCTGGACGAGCCCGCCGAGCACCTCGACCTGCCCACCGCCGACGCCCTCACCGCCGACCTGCTGGCCGCCACCGAGGGCCGTGCCACCGTGCTGATCACCCACCGGCTGGCCGGGCTGGACGACACCACGGTGGACGAGGTGCTGGTGCTGGACGGCGGCCGGGTGGCCGAGCGGGGCCGCTGGTCGCGGCTGGTGGCCGACCCGGACGGGCGGCTGCACGCGATGCTGCGGGTGGAGCGGGAGGCGGACGGGCTGCTGGAGCCGGTGGGCGCGGCGGGGTAGCGGGGCTGCCGTCCGGCGTTCCCCGTCGCGTCATGCTTTGTCTGAAAAGCGTACAAACTAGGCTTTCGTCATGGACCCCACGCCGGACCCCACGCCGGACCTCCCCGAGGCCGCCCCCGAGCCGACCCCCCACCGGGTGCCCGAGATCGCCTCGCTCGGCCTGGACACCCTGGTCACCGAGGTCGCCGAACGCCTCCAGTCGGCCGCCGCCGTCACCGACCGGATGCAGCGGCTGCTGGAAGCGGTGGTCTCCATCGGCGCCGGCCTGGACCTGCACGCCACCCTGCACCGGATCGCCACCGGCGCCGCCGAACTGGTCGACGCCCGGTACGCGGCGCTCGGCGTGATCGCCCCCGGCGGCAGCGGCCTGGCCGACTTCATCCACGTCGGCGTGGACGACGGCACCGCCGCCGAGATCGGCGAGCTCCCCGCCGGCCGCGGCATCCTCGGCGCGCTCATCGACCGCCCCGAACCGCTGCGGCTGACCGACCTCGGCGCCGACCCGCGCTCCTCCGGCTTCCCGCCGCACCACCCGCAGATGAGGACCTTCCTGGGCGTGCCGATCCGGGTCCGCGAGGCGGTGTTCGGCAACCTCTACCTCACCGAGAAGAAGGGCGGCGGGGCCTTCACCCCCGAGGACGAGCAGGTGGTCCACGCCCTCGCCGCGGCCGCCGGCGTGGCCATCGAGAACTCCCGGCTGTACGAGGAGGGCCGCCGCCGCGAGCGCTGGATCGCCGGCGCCGCCGCCGTCACCACCGCGCTGCTCTCCGGCGAGCACGCCGAGACGGCGCTGACCGTCGCGGCCGAACAGGTGCGGGAGCTGGCGGGCGCCGCCCTCGGCATGATCCTGCTGCCCACCGGGCCGGTGGACGGAAGCGGAAGCGGGGGCTGGGGCGGGGGCGGGGGCAGGGGCGAGGGCGAGGGTGACGGGCAGATGCGGGTCGCCCACGCCTCCGGCGAGGTGGCCGAGTTCGTCCGCGGCGAGCTGCTGCCCAAGGAGAGCTTCGCGGCCCGGCTGCTCGCGGGGGAGAGCGTCTACCTGGACGACATGTCCAGCGACCCGACCGTGGTGATGCGCCTCGCCCGCCGCTTCGGCCCGTCCATGGCCGTGCCGATGGTCGCCGCCGGGCGGGTGCTCGGCGGGCTCTGCGTCTGGCGCCCCTGCGGCGCGCTGCCGTTCACCGACAGCGAGAAGCAGCTCGCCGAGACCTTCGCCTCCCAGGCCGCGCTCGCCCTGCGGCTCGCCGAGGGCCAGCGCGACCAGCAGCGCCTGGCCGTCTTCCAGGACCGCGACCGGATCGCCCGCGACCTGCACGACCTGGTGATCCAGCGGCTGTTCGCCACCGGGATGATGCTGGAGAGCGCGGCCCGGCGGGCCGTCGTCCCCGAGGTGCGGACCGGCATCGGCAAGGCGGTGGACGAGCTGGACGCCACCATCCAGGAGGTCCGCACCACCATCTACGCCCTCCAGCACGACAACCACGGCGACGCGCCGGACACCCTGCGCACCCGGGTGCTGCGGGAGGCCAGCCAGGCCGCGGCGGCGCTCGGCTTCAAGCCCTCGGTGAGCTTCGTCGGGCCGGTGGAGAGCCTGGTCGGCGACAAGACCGGCCGTCAACTCCTGGCCGCGTTGAGGGAGATGCTCTCCAACACGGCCCGGCACGCCCGGGCCTCCCGGGTCGGCGTGGAGATCGACGCCACCGTCCACCTGGGCGACGACGGACGACCGGTCGGCGGCGACCCGGACTCGCTGGACCGGACCGGGCGGCCCGGCGTGCTGCTCACCGTGACCGACGACGGCGTGGGCATCCCCAAGGGCGGCCGGCGCAGCGGGCTGCTCAACCTCACCCGGCGCGCCGAGGCGCTCGGCGGCGACGCCTGGCACGAGAGGGGCCCGTACCGCAAGGGCGCCATGGTGCGCTGGACGGCCCGGCTCTGAACGGACCGCGAGGCCCCCGGCCTGGACGAGTGAAAGTTAAACGAGAGAGAACTTCCCGACCAACAGCGCAAGTTGTGAACGTTCTGGGCTTTCGGGGGCTCTGTGTGCACACATAGCTTTGCTCCGCTCGGAGGGGAAACCGGAGGGTAACCGGACGGAGGGGGCAGTGGACGCTTCCGGCCGCGGTCACACCGCAGCAGGGGCAAGTCGAGGGGGGTTCCGCACCGAACGGGCCGCGGACGGACGGTACCGCTGGCAGCTCAAGGCGCCCAACGGCCGGGTCGTCGCCATCACACCGGCCGCGTTCGAGACGGCCGGCGAGGCCGAGCGGGGCTTCGACGGCCTGCGCATCGGAGCGGCCGAACTGACCGCAAGGATCACCCATGTCCGGGACGGCATCGGCTGGGTCTGGGTGATCCCCGGGTCGCGCAACCTCCCGGAGGTGCGCTCCAGTCGCGCGTACGAACGCTACGCGACCTGTCAGAACGCCTTCCGGCGGTTCGTGGTGCTGCTCGCCAAGCAGCCGCCGCGCGAACTGCCCGAGCGCGTCGTGCCATTGAGACGCGGCGATGGCCGCTGAACCGCGCGGCCCCCGGCTGCTGATCGTGCCGGCGGCCGACCGCTGCCTCGGCTGGGCGCTGCGCGCCGCCAACGGGAGACCGCTCGGCGTCGGCGTACGGACCTATCGAACCGAGGAGGAACTGGCCGAAGCCGTGAGGGAACTGCTGATCGAGCGCGCCGCACTGAGGTGTTCGGTCGGCCAGTCCGAGGGGCGCCAATGGGTCTGGGCCGCCCACCTGCCGGTGCGCAGCACCCGGCCGGGGGCGGCCTCCGCCGTTCCGGTCGCCCGCAGCGCGCGCGGCTACCTGCGGCGCGACCAGTGCCAGGCGGGGATCGACGGGTTCCTGGCCGGACTGCAGCGGGTGGGGCAGGAGTTGCGCCGCTCCGGCCGGGACGGCCGCTGGCCGCTGTAGTCCGGCCGGGATCTTGGAGGAACCCGGAGAAGTGCGAAGGAGTGCGACGGAGGGCGGTCCGCCGAACGGCGGGCCGCCCTCCGGTCTGTCCGGACCCGGTGGTTCCACGGGGCCCTCGGACTGTGCAGTTCCGGTGAAGCGCAGGTTTCCGGCAACACCCCGAGCAGCCTCCTGGAGAAGAACGTCCGCGCTGCTCAGAGGCCCTGTCGCCACCCTGTCGCGTCCACGCTGACCAGTGCCTAAACCTCGTCGAACCGATGAGTCGACATTACCCGGCCGACCATGACCTCCCTTCCGGCGGAACCGGCCCGCCGGACAGGATCTGCACTGCCGGAAGGGCCGCAGCGGACGCGGTCACCGGCCCCCGGACTCCCGACCGGAGTACGGGTTCACGCGATGGACGTCTCTCCCCCGGAGGAAGAGAAACATGCGTAAGACCGCTGCCAAGCTGCTCACCGTCGCCGCGCTGGCGACCTCCGTCGCCACCGTCTTCGCCGGCACCGCCGTCGCCGACCCGGCGAGCCTGCCGAACTCCCAGGACATCGTGGGCGTCGGCTCGGACACCACCCAGGCCGTGCTGAACCAGCTCGCCGCCGACTACAACGCGAGCCTGACCAACCCGAGCGCCCCGCGCCTCTACAGCTGGGACGCGATCCCCTCCGGCACCATCACCACCAAGTCGGGTGCCACCCCGATCAACCGCCCGAACGGCTCCGGCGCCGGCATCACCGCGCTGAACGCCAACACCAGCGCCACGGTGGACTTCGCCCGCTCCTCGCGCTCCCCGCAGGCGTCCGACCCGACCACCGACGACTTCGTCGCGCTGGCCAAGGACGCTGTCGCCTGGGCCGCCCCGGCCGGCGGCAACGCCCCGGCGAACCTCACCACGCAGAACCTGAAGGACATCTACACCTGCGCGGTCAGCACCTGGGACCAGATCGACCCGTCGCTGCCGAACGCCACCATCAAGCCGTTCCTGCCGCAGACCAGCTCCGGCACCCGGTCGTTCTTCCTGACCACGATCGGCAGCGGCGTCGCGGTCACCCCCGGTGCCTGCGTCACCAGCGGCACCCAGGAGAACCAGGGCAGCGACACCGCCCTGAGCGACGTCAACGCGCTGGTCCCCTACTCCGTCGCCCACTACGTCGGCCAGGTCTACTTCGGCCAGGGCACCGGCGCCGACGTCCAGGGCCCGCTGACCATCCGTTCCGTCAACTCGGTCGCCCCGGTCGACACCGTGAACAAGACCATCGCCCCCGCCTTCGCGACCACCGCCTACTCCCGCGTGGTCTACAACGTCTTCCGTGACGCCGAGTGGACCGCGACCGACGCCCACGGCACCACCCTGCGCGCCATCTTCGGCAAGGGTGGCTGGATCTGCACCAACGGTGCCGCCGACCTGAAGAGCTTCGGCTTCCTGCCGCTGTCCTCCTTCGCCTGCGGCAGCGTCACCCACTCCTGATCGACCCCGCACCACACCGGCGGCCGCGGGGCCTCGCCCCGCGGCCGCCGGGCCACCTCGGGCCCCACGGCCCGAGCGGCGTCGGCGGCGATTCTCCCGGGCGCCGTCAGCCTCGGCAGCCGACTCGCTCCGGGCATGTGCGTCAACCGGACGGCGAGGCCGAACCAGGGCTCCGGATCCGGAACTCGGCGACCCGGACGTGCTGATCCCCCTCCGACGGGCTGCTTCGTCGGCCAGGTGTACCAGGGGGCTCCAGCAGCCACTCCTGAGCTTCCTCTCCCCGTACTACCAGTCACCACCTCTCCCTCTCCCAAGGAGTTCAGCATGTCCCGCATCAGTGCCCGCCTGGCCTCGACCGGTGCCGCCGTCGTCCTCGCCGTGACCGCCGCGGGCGGTGCGGCCGTCGCCGACGCCCCGGCCGCCACGCCGGCCGCCGGCCAGGCCGTGATCACCACCGACGTCAACTTCCTGACGAACGCCGCGCTCAACGGCATCGTGATCATCCCGCTGCAGCCCGCGAGCCCGGCGTACGACCAGGCCACGGGGCTCACCCTGAACCTCCCGGTGAGCGGTGGCGCGGCGAACATCCCGGCCTTCTACGGCGATGTGCAGTTCGGTGGCGGCCTGCTCTTCCTGAACCTCACCACCGGCAAGAGCGTGACCTTCAAGCAGTTCGACTTCTCGGTGACCAACGGCTACTTCACCGCCGTGCCGAACGGCTCGACCACCCCGGTCCCGCTGCTGGACCCGGCCGGCGACAACGTGATCAGCCGCTCCGGCCTCACCCAGAACCTGACCTCCTCCAGCTTCCAGGTGGACGCGGCGGGCGCGCAGTACCTGGACACCAAGCTCGGCACCGGCTACTTCACCGCCGGCCAGCAGATCGGCAAGCTCGCGCTGTCCTACACCCCGGCGCACTGACCCGGGCAGTAGTGCTTGACCGCAGGTCGGCGGGCCCGCGCCTCGGCGCGGGCCCTTCGCTTGCGGAGTTCCCAACTCCGGTACGGAGTCGCCGCGTTGTGGTCTCGTACATCTGGCCGACCGGATCCCGCCATGTCCGGCTGGCCGAATAGTACGCACGGAATCGTCCGTCCCCAGCGCGATCGACCCCCTCGCGCCGCCTCCCCCGGCGGCCCGCATCTCCCGGAGGCCACGCCATGAGAAACCGCGTACCCGACCCGAGAGGCCGAGGGCGGTGGCGCCGTCGACTACCGGCCCTGGTGCTCGCCAAGGCCGTAGTGGCGGCGCTCGCTGTCATTCCGATCGGGTTGGGCGCGGCGCCGGCGGCGCACGCCGACTCGGCCGTCACCGTGCCCGGCCCGAAGGTCTGGATTCCGGCCACCAAGAAGTACGGCGCTCCCGGCAGTGTGACCGTCTCCCAGACGACCAACCTGACCAACCAGGTCCTCCAGGTCTCCTGGCGCGGTTTCACCCCGACCGTCGAGATCGGCACCAAGGCCCCGGTCCCGGTGCCGCAGAAGGAATCGAACGTCATCCTCTACGCGGTGCGGATCTACCAGTGCCGCGGCACCAACCCGGTAGTGACGGACTGTTACGGCAGCACGCTGTACGGCGGCGACCCGTCGAAGGGCTTCGAGCAGCCGCCCCGTCCGATCCGGTTGGAGACGCCGGAGTGGCCCACCAACCAGGTGCTCGCCGCGACCGGTCCGGACGGCTCGGGAACCGCCGCGATCGAGGTGTGGAGCTCCAAGGAGAGCGCCACGCTCGGCTGTGACGCGACCCACCCCTGCTCCCTGGTGGTCGAGCCGAACTACGGCGGTGACCCGCTGGACCTCTTCCAGGTCCACGACGGCGGCGCCGACTGCGAGTTCCACGACCTGGACGACGACCCGGACGGCTACACCGCCGCCGACGGCATCATGAAGCCGGGTTTCCAGAACTGGAAGACGGGCAACCGGACCAGCGAGCAGTGCGCCTGGCAGCACAAGACCGTGGTGCCGCTGTCCTTCGCCCCCGCGTCGGACTCCTGCGCCGCGAGCGCCCAGGCCTTCGGCGCCGCCGGGCTGGAGATGGCCAACCGGGCCATGCAGCAGTGGCGTTCCGGTCTGTGCCTGGGCGACTCGCCGATGACTGTGGGCTACGTCCCGGCCGGCGGGGAGCCGCAGGCCCGAGCGGCGTTCCTGGGCGGCAGCAGCAGCACGGAGGTCGCGCTGACGGCACGGCCGGACCGGTCACCACCGCCGCGCCCGTACGTCTACGCCCCGCTCGCCACGACCGGGATCTCGGTCACGTACCTGATCGACGACCAGAGCACCGGCCGTCAGATCCGCGACATGAAGCTGAATGCCCGACTGCTGGCCAAACTGCTGACCCAGTCCTACGCCTCACCCGGCTCGCCCATCCCCTCGGTGGCGGGCAACCCGGTCTGCCTCTTCACCGACCCCGAGTTCAAGCAACTGAACCCGGAGACGGCGGCCAACGGGATCCACTGGCCCACGAGCTGCGGTGGCGTCCTGACGGTGTACCCCGGCGTTCCCGGTGGCACCACCGACTTCACCTACCTGCTGACCTCGTGGGTGGCCGCCGATCCGGACGCGGCCCGCTTCCTCGACGGTGAGCCGGACCCGTGGGGCATGCGGGTCGACAGCTTCTACCTGAAGCCGAAGTTCGCCGGCTACCCGGCGGAGGCCTTCCAGGTCCAGGACTTCACCGGCCCCGACAAGGGCAGCCCGGGTGTGGATTTCCACCACTGGAAGCAGTACGAGTGGAACCCCTCCCTCGACGGCCTCTCCCGGGTGCTCCGCAACATGATGCAGCTGCAGCCCAACTGCCAGCAGCCGAACGCGGACGCCAACGGCGTCCACGCGGCCTGCCCCGCGCAGCTCCCCGGCCAACGCCTGATGCTCGCCATCATGGACACCGCCCAGGCCAAGGCGTTCTCGCTGCCCGAGGCCGCGCTGCTCAACCCGGCCGGCTCCTACGTGTCGCCCTCCACGGCCGGCTTCCAGGCCGCCGTGGCCGACATGCCGACCGACGCCGCCACCGGCGTCCAGCAGCTGCCGTACGGCACGCCCGACACCGCGTTCTCGCGTGACCAGCGGGCGTACCCGCTGACCGCCGTGCAGTACGCGATGGTGCCGACCGGCGGGCTGTCCGCCGCGAAGGCCGCCTCCATCTCGCAGTTCCTCAAGACCGTCACCACCGACGGCCAGACCTACGGCCTGGCACCCGGGCAGCTCACCCAGGGCTACCTGGCCCTGACCGCCGCCCAGCGGCAGCAGGCCCAGGACGCCGTGCAGCACGTCGCCGCCCAGGACAACAAGCTGCCCGGCAACCAGACCGCGCCGCCGGCCGGCGGTACCGACGGCGGTACCGACGGGGGCACCCCCGCGGGCGGCACGGACAACGGCGGCTCCGGCGGCACGACCGGCGGGACCAGCCCGGTGAGCGACTCCGGCACCGGTGGCACCGGCGGCACCGGCACGAGCGGCGGCTCCGGCAGCACCGGCTCCGGGCTCTCCGACGGCCTGTCCGGCACCGGCTCCACCGGGACGGGTGCGGCCGGCGGCGCCGCGGCGCCCGGCACCCCGGCCGCGGCCGGCGCCAAGCCCGGCACGACCGCGAGCCCCACCGGCGCCGCGCTCGCCGCGGCCCCGGTCGGCACCCCGGTGCCCGACCGGTCCGGCACCGCCCGGCTGCTGCTGCCGATCGCGCTGATCGCCGGCCTGGTGCTGCTGGTCGGCGGACCGGCCGCGCTGTTCCTCGGCGGCACCCCGGCCGGCGCCAAGGTGCTGTCGCAAGCCCGCACCCAGTGGTCGCGGCTGCGCCGCAAGTAGGGATCCGTGCTCGGCGGGGCCGCCGTTTCCGGCCCCGCCGAGCGCTTTCCCCTCCCACCGAGGCAGCGCCCCGGACCCTCACCGAGCACGCCCGTTCCCGAGCACGGAGAGCACACCATGACATCCGCCGCTGAGCCCGCGGCACCGTACGCCGGGGTGCCGCACCAACCCGACCACGGGCCCGACCAGGACGTCCCGCGCGCCATCACCGCCCCAGCGACCCCCGGCGACCGGGTGTTCCGGGGCGGGCTGAGGGTGGCCGGCTTCTCGGTCTTCGCGATCATGGGACTGATCGCCTTCTTCCTGGTCCTGCGCGGCACCGACGCCCTGCGCGAGGTCGGCTGGTCCTTCCTGACCGAGCAGAAGTGGCAGACCGCCGCCCACAACTTCGGCATCGCCGCCGTCCTGCCCAACGGCCTGCTGATCGCGGTGATCGCCCTGGTCATCGCCGTCCCGGTGGCGCTCGGCACCGCGATCTTCATCTCCGAGTACGCGCCGGTGCGGCTGCGCGCCGCGCTGGTCTCGCTGATCGACCTGATGGCGGCGATCCCCAGCATCGTCTACGGCCTGTGGGGCCTGTTCTTCCTCCAGCCGCGGATCATCGGCTTCGTCCGCTGGCTGGCCAACCACCTGGGGGACTACATCCCCTTCCTCAAGGTGCGCATCGGCGACATCGGCACCTCGTACACCTCCTCCACCTTCATCGCGGGCGTGGTGGTCTCGCTGATGATCATCCCGATCATCACCTCGCTCAGCCGGGAGGTGTTCTCCCAGGCCCCGCAGGGCGAGCGGGAGGGCGCGTACGCGCTGGGCTCGACCCGCTGGGGGATGGTGCGCGCGGTCGTCCTGCCGTTCGGCAAGGGCGGCGTGATCGGCGCGGTGATGCTGGGCTTCGGCCGCGCGATGGGCGAGACCATCGCCGTCGCGCTGATCATCTCGCCGAACTTCAAGGCCATCACGCACATCCTGGAGAACGGCGCCAACTCGATCTCCGCGCTGATCGCGCTGCGCTTCGGCGAGTCGGACGCGCTGTCGCTCTCCGCGCTGATGGCCGCCGGTCTGGTGCTGTTCGCGCTCACCCTGCTGGTCAACGTGCTGGCCGGGATCGTCATCAACCGCTCGCGCTCCGGCGCCGCGACGGCGGACTGAGCATGACGAACCGTCAGACCGCTTGCGGGGCAAGCCGCCACCCGAACCGTGAAGGGACCATCCGATGACCACGCTCGACCTGCCACCGGTCGCGGCGCCCGGGCCCGCCGGCGGGCCGGCGCCCGTCGGGTCCGCCGAGGCCGAGGCCCCGCGCCCCGAGAAGAAGCTCCGGATCGGCGGCGTCACCCGTGACGACGTGTTCACCGTGCTGGGCACGGTGGTCGGATCGCTCGCGCTGGACTGGGTGCTGTACGAGCGGGTGCTGCCGTTCAGCGGCGCGTTCGGCTTCCTGGTCTGCTGGTACCTGCTCTTCCTGGCGGGCTACTACCTGGTCGGCCGGCTCCAGTGGCACCCGATGATGGTGCGCGACCGGCTGGTCTCCGTGGTCGCCTGGAGCTCCGGGGTACTGGTGGTCGCGCTGATCGCCGACCAGATCGGCTACGTCGCCAGCCGGGGCTACGACGCGGCCCAGCACCTCAACTTCTTCACCGAGTCGATGGAGCACACCGGCCCGCTCGACCCGCTCACCTCCGGCGGCGCGCTCAACGCCGTCGTCGGCTCGCTCGAACAGCTCGGCCTGGCCACGCTGTTCGCCGTCCCGCTGGGCATCGCCGCGGCCGTCTTCATGTCCGAGGTCGGCGGCCGGATGGCCCGCCCGGTCCGCACCCTGGTCGAGGCGATGACGGCGCTGCCGTCCATCGTGGCCGGCCTGTTCATCCTCGGCATCGTGATCATCACCTTCGGCTTCGAGAAGAGCGGCTTCGCGGCCTCGCTCGCGCTCACCGTGATGATGATGCCGATCGTCACCCGGGCCGCCGAGGTGGTCATCCGGCTGGTGCCCGGCACGCTGCGCGAGGCCTCCTACGCGCTCGGCGGCAGCCAGTGGCGCACGGTGTGGAACGTGGTGCTGCCGACCGCCCGGCCCGGTCTGGTGACCGCCGTGGTGCTCGGCATGGCGCGCGGCGTCGGCGAGACCTCGCCGGTGCTGCTCACCTCCGGCTTCACCTCGCAGTTCAACGGCAACCCGTTCGGCGAGCACCAGGTCTCGCTGCCGCTGTACATCTGGAACTACGTCAAGCAGCCGTACGACGGCATGATCGCGCGCGGTTTCGCGGCCGGCCTGACCCTGATGGCCGTCGTCCTGATCCTCTTCGTCACCGCGCGCGTGCTCGGCGGCCGTCGCCCCGGGCAGCTGACCCGGGCCCAGAAGCGACGGATCGACCGGGACGCCCGCCGGCTGAGGGCCGCCGCCGTCGGCGCCGTCGCCCGCCCGTACGCCCTGCACCCGCAGGAAGAGCAGTGATGTCCCGTCCGACCACCCTCCGTCCCAGAGGAGTCCCCATGTTCCGGGAGGCCGCAAGGCGCTCCATGGCCCGGCTGCTGGCAGGGGCGATGTCCCTGTCGCTCGCCACGGCCTCCCTGCTGCTCGGGCAGACCCCGGCCCACGCGGCCTCCGTCTCGCTGAGCGCCGACGGCTCCAGCTGGGCCGGCCCCGCCATCGACCAGTGGCGCCAGGACGTGTCCCCGCAGGGCATCCAGATCAACTTCAACCCGGTCGGCTCGGCGGCCGGCCGCACCCAGTGGTCGATCGGACAGGACGACTTCACCGCCTCCGACGTGCCGTTCCGCTCCGCGCCGGACACCGGCGTGGGCCAGGGCGGCAAGGACACCGGCGCCGGCAGCAAGGAGAACCCGGTCTTCGGCTTCTCCTACGTGCCGATCACCGCGGGCGGCACCACCTTCATGTACAACCTGGTGGTCGGCGGCAAGCAGGTCCGCGACCTGCGGCTGTCCCCGCAGACCGTCGTGGACATCTTCACCAACAAGATCACCAACTGGAACGACCCGAAGATCACCGCCGACTACGGCAAGCCGCTGCCCAGCCTCCAGATCACCCCGGTGATCCGCTCCGACGGCTCCGGCGCCACCGCCCAGTTCACCCGCTGGATGGAGCACACCCACAAGGACCAGTGGGACGCCTACTGCAAGTCCGTCAACGGCGTGACCTGCGGCGACTACACCGAGTTCTTCCCGCAGTCCGGCCGGATGACTGCGCAGAACGGCTCCGACGTGGTGGCCGGGTACATCAAGTCCCCGACCAACCAGGGAACCATCGGCTACGACGAGTACGCCTTCGCCAAGCGCAGCAACTGGCCGGTCGTGAAGGTGCTCAACTCGGCCGGGTACTACTCGCTGCCGACCGCCTCCAACGTCGCCGTCGCGCTCACCGCCGCCAAGGTCCGCGGCGTGGACGACAGCACCCCGGCGAACGACCCGAACTACCTGCAGCAGAACCTCGACGGCGTCTACACCATGAACGACCCGCGCGCCTACCCGATCTCCAGCTACAGCTACCTGATCGTGCCGCGCGCCGGAGCCGCCCAGCCCCCGCCGCCGCGCTTCAACAACGACAAGGGCTCCGCGCTCAGCCGCTTCCTCTCCTACGTGCTGTGCGAGGGCCAGGGCAAGGCGGACGACCTCGGGTACTCGCCGATCCCGCGCGGCCTGGTCCGCGGCGGCCTGCTGCAGACCAGGGCGATCCCCGGCAACGCCAGCCCGGTCGACCCGGACACCCTCTCCAACTGCGCCAACCCGACCTTCAACTCGGCCGGTGAGCTGACCGTCCTCAAGAACGCCCCGATGCCGAGCGCCTGCGACAAGCTGGGCGCCCCGCTGGACTGCGTCAACGGCCAGCCGGGCAAGACCGGGTCCGGCGGCACGGGCGGCACCGGCGGCGGCTCCGGCTCCGGCGGCGCGGCCGGCGGCACCGGTGGCACCGGCGGCACCTCGGGCGGCGGCAGCGGCGGCGGGAACGGCAGCGGCGGTACGGGCGGCGCCGGAACGGGCGCGGGCGGTACCGGCGGTGCGGCCGGCGGCGACCCCAACGCGCCCGGCGGCGACGCGGCGGCCGGTGACCCCAACGCGCCCGGCGGCGCCGGAGACGGCACCCAGGACGTCGTCGACCCGCAGACCGGCCAGGTCGTCGCCCGCGGCCGCGGCGGCGGCGCCACCGAGGTGGCGGCCAGCGTGGTCGAGGTCAGCGGCAAGCCCGAGGACTGGACGCTGTCCACCCTCACCGCCCTCGAACTGCTCGCCGTGGTGCTCGTCCCGCCGCTGCTCGGCCGCCGCCTGCTGCGCCGTCGCAACGGCTCGGGCGGCACCTCGTGACCGCCCCGGTGCTGGAGAAGGCGGCCGCGCGGCCCGCGCCGGTGCCGGCGGCCGCGCCGCGGCCCGCCGCCGAGGCCGAGGCCGGCCCGGCCCGGCCCGCGGTGTCGCCCGGGCGGCGCCGGTTCCTCCAGGGCGCCTGGGCGGTCAGCCTCGCCGCCGCGCTGGTACTGGGCTTCGTCGGCTACCTGTTCACGCTCTCGCACGTCCAGCAGCGGCACTACCAGTCCACCGCGTACAAGACCTTCCGCGACCAGCTGGCCAAGGCCGTCGCCCCGACCGGCGCGGCCGCCGACGGCGACCCGGTGGCCCTGCTGGACATCCCGGCGATCGGCCTGCACCAGGCCGTGGTGGTCGAGGGCACCACCGGCCGGGACCTGATGCGCGGCCCCGGCCACCGCCGGGACACCGCGCTGCCCGGCCAGAGCGGCGTCGCGGTGGTCTTCGGCCGCGGCGCCACCTTCGGCGCCCCGTTCGCCGACCTGTCCAAGCTGCGGATCGGCGACCGGATCGAAGCCACCACCGGGCAGGGCAAGTTCACCTACACCGTCAACGTGTACGGCGACGGCGACCACCCGGTCAGCGACCCGGCCCGCAACCGGCTGGTCCTGGTCACCGGGGACTCCGACTGGATCCCCGGCTCCACCGTGCTGATCGGCGCCCGGCTGGAGGGCGACCCCCAGCAGAACCCCGGCGGCCGTCCCGCCACCGTCCCGTACGACAAGGCGCTGGCCGCGGACAAGGGCGCGCTGGCCACCCTGCAGCTGTGGTCGCTCGGCCTGCTGGGCACGGTGCTCGGCGCGCTGGTGCTGGCCCGGTACTGGCGGCGCTCGGCCGCCTACCTGAGCCTCGCGCCGGTGGCCGGCGCGCTGCTCTGGGCGGTCTACGAGAACGCCGCCGCCCTGCTCCCCAACCTGTACTGACGCGCGCCCGGAGGACCGTACCGATGACCGACGCACCACTGAGCGACACCCCGGGGCCCGACCCGGCCGCCGACACCCTGACCCTCCCGCCGGTCGCCCCCTACCCCGACCAGCCGGGCGCCGAGCAGCCGTATGCCGACCGGCAGTACCCCGGCGGCCCGGCCGACGGCGAGCCGCTCGCCGGGCTGGAGACCCGCGACGTCTCCGCCTGGTTCGGCAGCCGCAAGGTGCTGGAGCGGGTCTCGCTGGCCATGCCGGCCGGCGGCGTCACCGCGCTGATCGGCCCGTCCGGCTGCGGCAAGTCCACCTACCTGCGGATCCTCAACCGGATGCACGAGATGGTGCGCGGCGCCGCCCTCGCCGGCGAGGTGCTGCTGGACGGGGACGACGTCTACCGGCCCGGCCGGCGCCCCGCCGAGGTGCGGCGCCGGATCGGCATGGTGTTCCAGCGGCCCAACCCGTTCCCGGCGATGTCCATCCAGGACAACGTCGCCAGCGGGCTCAAGCTCGCCGGGATCAAGGTCTCCAAGGAGGAGCGCCAGCACCTCGTGGAGACCAGCCTGCGCCGCGCCGGGCTCTGGGACGAGGTGGCCACCCGGCTGCACACCCCGGGCGGCGCGCTCTCCGGCGGGCAGCAGCAACGCCTGTGCATCGCACGGTCGTTGGCGGTCTCGCCGGACATCCTGCTGATGGACGAGCCCTGCTCCGCGCTCGACCCGACCTCCACCCGGCGGGTCGAGGAGACCATCGCCGAGCTCCAGGGCCGGCTCACCATCGTGATCGTCACCCACAACATGCAGCAGGCCCAGCGGGTCTCGCAGAACTGCGCGTTCTTCCTGGCCACCCACGACACCCCGGGCCGGATCGTCGAGGCCGGGCCGACCGGGCAGATCTTCGGCAGCCCGCGCGACCAGCGGACCTCGGACTACGTCAACGGGCGCTTCGGGTAGGAGCGCGGCCCGGCCGGCCCGTGTCGTACGGGCCGGCCGGTCACTGCCCGGGGCCGCCCGGCCGGTCGAGGCCGAGCAGCCCCTCCAGCACGGCCGCCACGCCGTCCTGCTCGTTGCTCACCGTGTGCAGCGGCACCGCCGCGAGCACCTCGGGGTGGGCGTTGGCGACGGCGTAGGCGGTGCCCGCCCAGGCCAGCATCTCCAGGTCGTTCGGCATGTCTCCGAAGGCGACCACCTCGCTGCGGTCGATCCCGTGCCCGGCGCACCAGCGGGCCAGCGTGCTGGCCTTGGTGACGCCCGGCGCGCTGATCTCCAGCAGCGGGATCGGCGCCGAGCGGGTGATCTCGGCCAGGTGCCCGGCCACCGACCGGGCCTCGGCGAGGAAGGTGTCCGGATCGAGCTCCGGGTGCTTCGCCAGCAGCTTGAACAGGCCCCGGACCGGGCCGCCGGCCCCCAGCAGCTCCTCGGCCGAGCCGACCTCGTGCTCCAGCTCGTCGCCCCACATCGGCACCGCGTAGCCGGCTTCACGGGCCCAGCCGCCCGGGTACTCGAAGGCGAACGCGGTGCCGGGCAGCTTGGCCCGCAGCACCTCGACCACCGCCAGCGTGGTCTCCACCGGCAGCGGGAACGACTCCAGCAGCTCGCCGCGCCGCACGTCCACCACCGCGCCGCCGTTCGAGCAGATCGCCACCCCGTGGCCGCCGATGTGCGGGCTCACCTGCTGCATCCAGCGCGGCGGCCGACCGGTCACGAACACCACCTGCACACCGGCCGCCTCGGCCGCCGCCAGCGCCGCGGCGGTGCGGTCGGTGACGGTGCCGCCGGAGCAGAGCAGGGTGCCGTCCAGGTCGGTGGCGACGAGGCGGGGAACGGTACGGGGTTCGGTCACCGGTCCATCTTCGCCCATCGGCGCCGCCGGGTCACCGGCGCGGTCGGGGCCGGTGCCGAAGGCGCTCCGGCCGTGCGGTCGAGCCGCTCAGGTCATGCCGCGGAGCCGCTCCGGTGGTGTCGGGGAGCCGCTCCGGTGGTGTCGGGGAGCCGCTCCGGCGGCCGTGCGGGGCCCGATCCGGCCCTTCGTACGCCGTTTCCGGCCGAACCGCGCCCACCGGCGGTGTCTTGACCGCGTACGGCGGGAAGGACTGCCCACGGCCACCCCGTCGGCAGGAAGAGCCATGCCCACTCGCCAGCTCAGAGACCAGCCGCCCCCGACCGTCCGCCCCGACCCCGTCGCCCCGGACGCGCCAGGCACCTCGCGCGACCCGGTCCTGCTCGGCGACGTGCTGTTCCACACCCTCGCGGACCTCGCCCGCCGCACCGCGGCCCCGAGCCTCCCGGCCCAGCGCACCCGCCCGCACCCGTAAGCGCCCGCGGCGCCCGCAGTCCGCGCTGCCCGCTGTCCGTGGCGCCCGTTGTCCACGGCGCCCGCTGTCCGCACTGCCCGTTGTCCGGAAACGCCGGGGGCCTCCCGGGAGCTCGCGATGCGAACTCCCGGGAGGCCCCTGTCACCGGTTCCCTGCCGCGGCCTAGCGGAGCGCCAGCGACAGGGCCGTCGAGCCGTAGCTCGGGACGGGCACCGTGGCGTCGTACCAGTTGCCGTGGGCGCTGTGCACCTCGTGCAGCTGGCCGCCCTCGACGGCCTCGATCACGCGGTCACCGCCCGCGGTGATCTTGGCCGACAGCGCGGTGATGCCGCCGCCGACACCGGGGATGACGCCGTCGTGCCAGCCGTCGGAGGCGCTGTAGACCTCGTGCAGCTGGTTGTTCTTGACGCCCTCGATGACGCGGTCGCCGGCGGCGTTGAAGTTGAAGCTGAGCGCGGAGA
>NZ_JBHTRF010000003.1:53818-75647 GCF_042796115.1 Kitasatospora sp. NPDC056446
ATGCCGGACAGGCCCGGGATGACGCCGTCGTGCCAGCCGTCGGCCGCGCTGTACACCTCGTGCAGCTCGCCGCCCTTGATGGCCTCGATGACGCGGTCGCCGGCGGCGTTGTAGCTGAAGCTGAGCGCCGTGATGCCGGACAGGCCCGGGATGACGCCGTCGTGCCAGCCGTCGGCCGCGCTGTACACCTCGTGCAGCTCGCCGCCCTTGATGGCCTCGATGACGCGCGCGCCCGAGGGGCTGTAGCTGAAGCTCATCGCCGTGATGCCGGACAGGCCGGGGATGACGCCGTCGTGCCAGCCGCTGGCGTCGGTGTAGATCTCGTGCAGCTCGCCGTTCTCGATCGCCTCGATCACCCGCGCCCCGGAGGAGTTGTAGGTGAAGCTCAGCGCGCTGACGCCGGTGACGCCCGGGACGATGCCGTCGTGCCAGCCGCTGCCGTCGGTGTAGACCTCGTGCAGCTGGCCGTTCTCCGCGACCTCGATGGTCCGGTTGGTGCCGGCGGCGGGCGGGCAGACCATGCCCAGCACCTTGTCGGCGCTCGGGGTGCCCAGGCCGGTGGCCATGTCGTAGCCGGGCGCGGCCTGGTACAGGCCGCCCTGGATGCCGATGTCGTTGTTGCCGGAGGTGACGTCACGCAGCGGGCTGGTGCCGGTGCGCGCCGCCTGGTAGAGCGCCGGGGTGATCCAGCCGACCCGGTCGGAGCAGCTGCCCGGGCCGTTCTGGTGCGCCAGCATGGCGGCCCAGAGCGGAGCGGAGCCGCTGGTGCCGCCGATGATCATCCAGTAGCCGGCGCCGGTCGCGACCATGTAGCCGGTCGACGGGTCGGCGTTGGCGGCCACGTCCGGGACCTGGCGGCAGGCCGAGCCGGCCGCCGCGCCGCAGTTGGTGGTGGTGTAGCCCGGGCCGGTGAAGCCGGCCTGGAAGGCGCCGCCGTTGAAGGCCCAGCGGGAGACGCCGCCGCCGCTCGCGCCGCCGTGGCTGTTCCACACCGTCTCGGAGATGGTGCCGGTGGTGTTGGTCAGGGTGGTGCCGCCGACACCGACGACGAACGGCTGGCTGGCCGGGTCGGAGGTGCTCAGCAGGTTGGTGACGCTGGTCGGCGCGCCGGCGTTCTTCAGGTAGTTGCAGCCGCTCGACCCGTCGTCACCGGAGGCCGCCAGCACGGTCTGGCCCTGGAGCGCGGCCTGCCGGAAGATGTCGGTCTCGGCCTGGAGGTCGCTGGTGGCCATCACCTGGTCGCAGACGCCCCAGCTGGTGGTGACCACCTGGGCGACGTTGTCGGTGACGATCCGGCGGTAGGTGTTCTGGATGTCCGTCTGGGTGGCCTTCGCGGCGTCCGGGCCCTGGTAGACCAGCACGTTCGCGCTCGGCGCGAGACCGATGACGGTGTCGATGTCCAGCGCCGTCTCGACGCCCACGCCGGTGTTGGTCGGCGCGGCCTGGACGCCCGCGTTGACCTTGACCCGCTGCACCGAGGCGTTGGTGCCGTAGCAGGACTGGAAGCTCGCCAGGGCGGCGTCCGAGTAGTCCTCCAGCGCGAAGACGGCGACCGTGGTGCCGGCGCCGGCGTCGGTCATGCCGTTCAGCCCGTACGCCATGGAGAGCTCGTTGGCGCTGAAGTAGTCACGGGCGTCGTGCTTGCCCGGGAACTGCGCGGCCACGCCCGCGCAGAGCGTGGGGTAGTTCATCGGCATCCCGTTGGGCACCGGGGTGGTGAGCGGGGCGGCCTGGCCGGTGGCCCCGACCACGTGGTTGCTGTGCGCCTGGGCCAGCGTGTTCAGACCGACGACGGCGGTGATCGCACCGGCCACGTCGGAACGCACGGCGGGGGCGTTGGTGTTCAGGAAGCCGGTCCGGCCGTCGGACGTCCGGTACCCGGCCAGGTCCACGTCGAAGGCCTGCTTGGCCTGGGAGACGGTGGTGGAGACCGGGATGGTCAGGCCGTCGGCCTCGAGCGCCCCGGGCTTCAGGCCCTGCGCCGAGAGCGCCTGGGCGACCTTGGCGACGGTGGCCCGGTCCGCGCCGAAGCGCTGGGCGAACTCACCGGTCTTCAGGAAGTGGTGGTACAGCGGCGAGGACTTGTCGCTCACCGCCGAGGCCAGCGCGTTCGCACCGGCCTCGTCACGGGACTTCAGGTGCACGCTCAGCTGCACCGGGGTGTCGTCCGCCGGAGCGGCGGTCTTGGCGGCGTCGCTCGGCACGGCCGGCACGGTGCCGACCCGCTGCGTCGTCGGCGCGTCGGCGTGGGCGACCGGAAGGCCGGCGAAGGTGACCAGCGCCGAGGTGGCTATGGCCAGGGCGGCCGCGCGCGACAGCGGCTTCGCTGTCGACAGCGGCCGGGCGTGTGGCGTCGGATGAGACATCCGCGCTCCCCCCAAAAAATGATGAATCCGATGGACTCTCGAACGAGAGTCCGACCGGAGTTCTATCAGGAGGGAGGGACACCTCCGCAACGGAATACCCGCCCCACGCCCCCCGCCGCCCCGGAGCACCCCCGCCCCGCTCCCTCCACCCCACCCACCCGACACCTCCCGGCAACCCCGGACCGGGTCATCGGCACACGATCTGACCGCCCGCCACACCGCCCCCGGGCCTGTCGTCCGGCGGGCGGTCCGGGGCCCCGCCGGGTCGCGCGCGTAGGGTCGGGGCATGCGACTGAGTACCGTGATCCTCCCCATCCACCGGTGGAGCGAGGGGCAGAAGATCTGGCAGCGGGCCGAGGAACTCGGTTTCCATGCCGCGTACACGTACGACCACCTGTCGTGGCGGTCGTTCCGGGACGAGCCGTGGTTCGGGTCGGTCCCGACCCTGACGGCCGCCGCCACCGCGACCGAGCGGCTGCGGCTGGGGACGCTGGTCACCTCGCCGAACTTCCGTCACCCGGTGACGCTGGCGAAGGAACTGGTCACGCTGGACGACGTGTCCGGCGGGCGGCTGACGCTGGGGATCGGGGCCGGGGGGACGGGGTTCGACGCGACGGCGATGGGCCAGGAGGCGTGGTCGCCGAAGGAGCGGGCGGACCGGTTCGGGGAGTTCCTGCCGCTGCTGGACGAGCTGCTGAGGAACGACGCCACCACGCGCGAGGGCACCTACTACTCGGCGGTCGAGGCCCGGAACATCCCCGGCTGCGTGCAGACGCCCCGGGTGCCGTTCTACGTCGCCGCGACCGGGCCGCGCGGGCTGCGGCTGGCCGCCGAGTACGGGCAGGGCTGGGTGACGTACGGGGACCCGAAGGGGCCGGCGGACGTGCCGGTGGAGCAGGCTCCCGCGGTGATCGCGCAGCAGATCGGCAAGCTGACGGCGGCCTGCGAGGCGAAGGGCCGGGACGTGGCCGAGCTGGAGAAGGTGCTGCTCCAGGGCTCCACGGCGGAGAAGCCGCTCCAGTCGCTGGACGCCTTCGTCGACTGGGCGGGCACCTACCGGGAGCTGGGGATCACCGAGTTGGTCGTCCACTGGCCGGTGCCGGACTCGATCTTCGCGAACGACCTCGCCGTGTTCGAGCGGATCGCCACCGAGGGCCTCGCCCAGCTGGGTTGACGGTGCCTCCCCGCCGGGGCGCCCGACGGTTCGGGTGCCCGGGCGGGGGCGTCGGTGGGAGGCGCTAGTCTGACCGCCGCACCATCGATCTGATCATGCATCACCACGGGGGTTCCTTCGCCATGCCTGTTTCCAGGAGACTGCTCGCCACCGCTCTGGTCGCCGCCGCCGCGTTCGGCCTGACGGGCTGCGGCCCGGACGACTCGTCGGACCAGGGCGCGGGAGGCGGGGCGACCACCGCGGCCACCGCGTCCGCCGCCCCCTCGGGCGCCGCTCCGGCCCCGACCGCCGCCTCCCCGGCCGGCACCGGGAAGCCCGCTCCGGCCGGTACGCCGGGTGCTTCCGGTGGGGCCGAGGGCTTCTGCACCCACGAGCCGCTGCCGGCCGGGCAGAAGTGGGTCTACCCGGCGAAGGGCACCACCGCGGCCGCCCTGGTGTACAAGGACACCAAGGACGCCTGCGGCGTCGACGACGTCGGCTTCGAGCCGGTCGGCGCCGACAAGACCGCCGCGTTCGCGCCGACGGCCAAGGGCCACCTCAGGTCGGTGCTCGCCCCGCCGAAGGACGTCAACCTGGCCGACCTGGTGAAGCACATCAACGAGTGCATCGCCACGCCGCACAACGAGAAGGGCTCGTACCCGTGCTCGGCCGGCGACTACAAGGTGGCGATCGACGCCTCCGGCAAGGTCACCGAACTGTGGGAGCGCGCGCACTCCTGACGGGTGCTCCGACACGCCGTCCTGACGCGTGCTCCCGGGCGGGTGCCGGGGTTCCGCTTCCCGGGGCCGATCTCCGTCGACCCTTAGGGGAGATCGGCCCCGGTGTCATACCCCAGCAGCAGACGGGCTCGTCATTCCAGCTCATGACCCGTACCGCGCGGGACCGTTACGTTGTGGGGCGTGTCCACTGCTGTCATCAAGACGGACGGCCTCACCAAGAGGTTCCCCCGGGTCACCGCCCTCGACCAGCTCACCGTCGAGGTGCGGCCCGGGGTGGTAGGGCTGGTCGGTTCCAACGGGGCGGGCAAGTCCACGCTGATCAAGATCCTGCTCGGGCTCGCCCCGGCGACGTCCGGCCGCGGCGAGGTCCTCGGCCTCGACATCGCCACCGAGGGTTCGGCGATCCGCGAGCGGGTCGGCTACATGCCCGAGCACGACTGCCTGCCACCCGACGTCTCGGCCACCGAGTTCGTGGTGCACATGGCGCGGATGGCGGGCCTGCCCGCCACCGCCGCCCGTGAGCGCACCGCGGACACGCTGCGGCACGTCGGCCTCTACGAGGAGCGGTACCGGCCGATGGGCGGGTACTCGACCGGCATGAAGCAGCGGGTCAAGCTCGCCCAGGCCCTGGTGCACGACCCGAAGCTGGTGCTGCTGGACGAGCCGACCAACGGCCTCGACCCGGCCGGCCGGGACGAGATGCTGGGGCTGATCCGCCGGGTGCACACCGACTTCGGCATCTCGGTGCTGGTCACCACGCACCTGCTCGGCGAGTTGGAGCGCACCTGCGACCACCTCGTCGTCATCGACGGCGGCAAGCTGCTGCGCTCCTCCTCCACCGCCTCCTTCACCGAGGCGACGGCGGTGCTCGCGGTCGAGGTCACCGACCACCCGGACGACCACGCCGACGGCCCCGGCCCCGGCGCCGGCTCAGGCCCGGGCTCAGGCTCCGGTCGTGACCACGGACCGGGCGCGGCCGTGCGCGAGCGCCTCGCCGCGGCCGGCCTCGACGTCCAGTCCGAGAGCTCGCACCTGCTGCTGGTCCGGCTGGCCGACGAGTCGACGTACGACACCATCCGGGACACCGTCGCCGGACTCGGCCTCGGCCTGGTCAGGCTGGAACAGCGCCGGCACCGGGTCGCGGAGCTCTTCACGGAGGGCCGGGACGACCGGGCCGCCGACGGCCGGGACACCCCGGAACACCAGGACACCCAGGACACCCAGGACAGCAGGGGAGGTTCGGACGATGGCCCTGCCTCCTGAGACCAGGCCCGCCGACACCGGCGTCATCCACGACATCGGCTACCGCGGCTACACCGGACCCCGGCTCGGTCGCGGCTACGCCACCCGCTCGCTCTTCACCCAGAGCCTGCGCGCCACCTACGGCCTCGGCCGCTCCGGCAAGTCCAAGGTGCTGCCGATGCTGGTGCTGGGCGTGGTCACCGTGCCCGCCTTCGTCATCGTGGCGATCGCGATCACCATGAAGCGGGACCAGCTGCCGGTCGAGTACGCGGGCTACCTCTCCAGCCTGAGCCTGGTGGTCTCGGTGTTCCTCGCCTCGCAGGCGCCGGTGCTGCTCTCCCGGGACCTCCGCTACCAGACCGTCCCGCTCTACTTCTCCCGCCCGATCACCCGGACCGACTACGTCCGGGCCAAGTTCGCCGCCATGGTCTGCGCCCAACTGCTGCTGATGGCGGCCCCGTTGCTGGTGCTGTACGTCGGCGCGCTGCTCGGCGGGATGGACTTCTCGTACAACACCGGGCACTTCCTGTACGGCCTGGCGGCAGCCGTGCTGTACGCGCTGGTGCCGACCTCGGTGGCGCTGGTGATCGCCGCCACCACCCCGCGCCGGGGCTTCGGGGTCGCCGCCATCATGGGCTACCTGGCGATCAGCGCCGCGGTGGCCACCGTCGCGGTCGAGATCAGCAACCCGAGCACGACCGGCTCCGACACGGCCCAGTGGACGTCGCTGATCTCGCCCACCGACCTGGTGGAGTCCCTGGTCAACGAGCTGTTCGACCTCGGCCTCGGCCTGGACCGGCGGCACGCGCCGGGCGGCCTCGGCGTGCTGGTGTTCGCACTCGTGGCCGTGGCGATGGTGGCCGGCTCGTACCGGCTGCTGCTGCGCCGCTACCGGAACGTTTGAGAGGGCGGCATGGCCACCATCAGCATCGACAAGGTCTCCCGCTGGTTCGGGAACGTGGTCGCGGTCAACGACATCACCATGACGATCGGCCCCGGCATCACCGGCCTGCTGGGGCCGAACGGCGCGGGCAAGTCCACCCTCATCCACATGATGAGCGGTTTCCTGTCGCCCTCCAGCGGCTCGGTCACCCTGGACGGCGTGCCGATCTGGCGCAACCAGCAGGTGTACCGGCAGATCGGCCTGGTCCCCGAGCGGGAGTCGATGTACGACTACCTGACCGGTTGGGAGTTCGTCCTCGCCAACGCCGAACTGCACGGCCTGCCCCAGCCGGGCGCCGCCGCCCGCCGCGCCCTCGACCTGGTGGAGATGGCGTACGCCAAGGACCGCCGCACCGGGACGTACTCCAAGGGCATGAAGCAGCGGGTCAAGATGGCCTCCGCCCTCGTCCACGATCCGGCCGCGCTGCTGCTGGACGAGCCCTTCAACGGCATGGACCCGCGCCAGCGGCTCCAGCTGATGGACCTGCTGCGCCGCTTCGGCGAGGACGGCCGGACGGTGCTGTTCTCCTCCCACATCCTGGAGGAGGTCGAGCAACTGGCCCGGCACATCGAGGTCGTGGTGGCCGGACGGCACGCGGCCTCCGGCGACTTCCGCAAGATCCGGCGGCTGATGACCGACCGCCCGCACCGCTACCTGGTGCGCTCCAGCGACGACCGCCGGCTCGCCGCCGCGCTGATCGCGGACGGCTCCACCAGCGGCATCGAGGTGGACGAGCGGGACCGGGCGCTGCGGATCGAGGCGGTCAACTTCCAGGGCTTCACCACCCTGCTGCCCAGGGTCGCCCGGGAGGCCGGCATCCGGCTGTACACCGTCTCCCCGGCCGACGAGTCGCTGGAGAGCGTCTTCTCGTACCTGGTCTCCGCGTGATGCCGCCGACCGGCGAAGCCCAGGCCGACCGAAACCAGGCCGACCGAAACCAGGCCCACCGAAACCAGGCCCACCGAAACCAGGCCTACCGGACCCAGGAAGGGGCCGACCGACCATGAACCCCACCGTCGCCAGGCTGACCCTGCGCGGGCTGCTGGGCCGCCGCCGCGGCCTGTTGCTGCTGGTGGTCCCCGCGCTGCTGCTGATCGTCTCCGCCATCGCGAGCGGGTCGAGCGCCGACCCGCACGGCCTGACCGTCCGGATCCTCGGCGATCTCGGCCTCGGCACCCTGGTCCCGATCCTGGGCCTGGTCGTCGGCACCGGGGTCATCGCCACCGAGATCGACGACGGCTCGATCGTCTACCTGCTCGCCAAGCCGCTGCCGCGGTGGCGGATCGTCACCACCAAGCTGGTCGTCGCGATCGGCGTCACCTGGCTGTTCTCGGTGGTCCCGACGCTGCTGTCCGGACTGCTGCTGTTCGGCACCCGGGACGGCCTGGTGCTCGGCTACACCGTGGCGGTGCTGGTCGCCGGAGTCGCGTACAGCGCGCTGTTCCTGCTGCTGGGCGTCGTCACCCGGCACGCGGTGGTGGCCGGGCTGGGGTACGCCCTGATCTGGGAGGCGCTGGTCGGCAACTACGTGGAGGGCGCCCGGACGCTGAGCATCCAGCAGTGGGGCCGCTCGGTGGCCGAGGCGGTCGCCGGGAACGCCGCGATCGTCGCCGACGTCTCGCTCGGGGCGGCCGTGCCGCTGCTGCTGGCGGTCACCGTCGGGGCGACGGTGCTGGCCTCGGTGAAGCTGGCCGGGCTGACCCTCGCCGGCGAGGAGTGAGACCCGGGGCGTGAGCTTCGGGGAGTGAGCTTCGGGGAGCGAGATCCGGGGCGTGAGCTTCGGGGCGGAAAACCGAACGGCGCTCCGGTCCACCCGACGGTGGGCCGGAGCGCCGTTCCGCGCGTCTCAGAGCGTGCGGTTGCGGCCCGCGCCCCAGCCGGCCGCGCCGACCACCAGCACCAGCGCCAGCATCAGCACCAGGGTGATCTCCCAGCCGCCGGTGAGCTGGTGCAGTGCGCCGGCGCCGACCGGGCCGGCCGCCGCGACCAGGTAGCCGATCGCCTGCGACATGCCGCCCAGCTGGGCGGCGCCGGCCGCGCTGCCGGTGCGCAGCACGATGAACGCCAGCCCCAGGCCCAGCGAACCGCCCTGGGCCACGCCGAGGATGGTCGCCGACACCCAGGCGGCGGAGACCGGCGCGACCAGCAGCATCGCGATGCCGAGCCCGTTCAGGGCGGCCATGGTGACCGCCAGGCCGCGCTGGCTGGTCATCCGGCCGGCCATCAGCGGCACCAGGAAGGCGCCGGCGACCTGCACCAGGTTGGAGAAGGCGAAGACCAGTCCGGCCTGGCCGCGGTCCATGCCGTGGTCGGCCAGGATGGTCGGCATCCAGGCCACCAGGGTGTAGACCAGCAGCGACGAGATGCCCATGAAGAGGCTGATCTGCCAGGCCAGCGGGGACTTCCAGATGCCCTCGATCGGCTTGGCCGGCGCCGCCGCCGCGGCGGCCGCCGCGCCGCGCTCCTGGCGGCTGCGCAGCACCTGCGGCAGCCAGGCCACCGCCGCGACCAGCGCGAGCAGCGACCAGGCGCCGAGCGAGGCCCGCCAGCCGCCGCCGAGCACGTGCTCCAGCGGGACGGAGGTCCCGGCGGCCAGGGTCGCGCCGACCAGCATGGTGGTCGAGTAGACGCCGGTCATGGTGGCCGCGCGGTCCGGGAACTCGCGCTTGACGAGGCCGGGCATCGACACGTTCAGCACCGCGATGGCCACGCCGATCACCACGCAGCCCGCGTACAGCGCCGCCACCGAGGGCAGTACCCGCAGCAGCACGCCGGCGCCGAGCACCAGCACCGCGCCCAGCACCACCCGTTCGGCGCCGAACCGGCGGGTGAGCCGGGGGGTGAGCGGGGCGCCGACGCCCTGGAACAGCACCGGCACGGTGGTGATCAGTCCGCTCGCGGTGGCGGACAGGCCGAAGGTCCGTTGGATCTCGCCGACCATCGGGGAGACCGCGGCGAGGCAGGCGCGCATGTTCAGCGCGACCAGCACGATGCCGGTCAGCAGCAGGAGCGGATGGGCCAGCCGGGTGCGGACGGGGAGCGGGGCAGGAGTGGTGACAACCGGCTGCTGGGCACGGGTGACGGCCATGGGTGTGCTGTTCTTTCCAGGATGTGCGTGGATGCGGGCGGGCAGGAGGAGGCTCGCGCCGTCCTACTTCCGGGCCGCGATGGCCGCGAGCAGCTGCTCGACGGCCGCGGTGGGGCCGGCGAGCAGCGCACGACACGCCGCCTCGGCCCGGTCCGGGTCACCGCTCTCGATCGCGTCGACCAGTGCCTCGTGGGTGGCCACGACGGCCTCGGGCATGTCGTGGTCGCCGAAGGCGGAGGTCATCGCCTCGCGGACGGAGGCGCCGAAGTAGCGGTACACCTCGGCCAGGGCCGGGTTGTGCGCGGCCTCGACGACGGCGGTGTGGAACTCCAGGTCGTGCTCGACGGTGGCCTCGCGGCTCGCCCGTTCGGGGTGGGACGCGAACACCTCGGCCTCGCGGGCCAGCGCGGCCCGCATCCGCCGGACGTCCTCCGGGGTGTGCCGCAGCGCGGCCAGCCGGGCGCCCTCGGTCTCCAGCGCCGCGCGGACCTCCAGGACGTCCCGGATGCCGGAGCGCTGGACGCCGCGCAGTACGGAGGCCGGGTCGCTGGTGGAGCGGACGAAGGTGCCCTCGCCCTGCCGGGAGACCAGCATTCCGGCGTGCACCAGCACCCGGATGGCCTCCCGCACGGTGTTGCGCCCGACCTGGAGCCGCTCGGCCAGTTCGTGCTCGGTGGGGATCTGCGATCCCACCGGCCACGCCCCGCCGGCCAGCTGCTCGCGCAGCTGGTCGATGGCGGTGTCCACGAGGGAGCGCCGCCCGGCCGCCTGGAGGCTGCTGCCGTCGTTGGTCATGCCGGGTCTCCCTTCGTCAGCGCACGTGTCCGCACCGGTCGTCGGTCATCCTACAACCGCTTGCCCGGTCATCCTACAACTGGAGGGGGAACGGTCCGTGAACGTCCGACCACCGCCGTGTCGCACCGCCGTGTCGCACCGCCGCGGCCGGGCGGCGGGGCCGGTTCGGGGCGCGCCGGGTCAGTGGGCCGGGTAGAGGCGTTCCAGGACGGCGGCCACGCCGTCCTCGTCGTTGCCGGCGGTGACGGCGTCGGCGACGGCGAGGAGTTCCTCGTGGGCGTTGGCCATGGCGACGCCGTACGCGGCCCAGCCGAACATCGGGACGTCGTTGGGCATGTCGCCGAAGGCGATGGTGTCGGCGGCGCGCACGCCCAGGCGGCGGGCGGCGACGGCGAGCCCGGTGGCCTTGGACAGGCCCAGCGGGAGCAGCTCGACCACGCCCGGGCCGGCCATCACGACGCCGACCAGGTTCCCGGCGGCGCGGCGGGCGGCCTCGGCGAGGGCGTCGTCGGTCAGGGCGTGGTGCTGGATGTAGAGCTTGCTGAGCGGGGAGCCGAACAGCCCGTCGCGGTCGACCCGGACGACGGGCAGGTCGGAGCCGATCAGCAGCTCGTAGCCGGGGCCGGCCAGGACCTGGCCGTCCAGGCCGTCCTGGTTGGCGGCGATGGCCAGCGGGCCGGTCTCGGCCTCGATCTGCTCGATGGCGAGCGCGGCGAGCCGGCGGTCCAGGGTGAGCGAGGTGAGCAGCTTGTGCGCGCCGGCGTCGTAGACCTGGGCGCCCTGGCCGCAGACGGCTATCCCGGTGTAGCCGATCTCGTCGAACACCGGGCGGGCCCAGACGGCCGAGCGGCCGGTGACGATGATGTGCAGCGCGCCCGCGCCGGTGGCCGTGGCCAGGGCGGCGCGGGTGCGCTCGGAGACGGTCTCCCCGCTGGTCAGCAGGGTGCCGTCGAGGTCGGTGGCGATCAGCCGGTAGGGCAGGTCGCCACCGTTCCGGGTGCCTTCCGGGGAGACGGGGCTGGGGCTGGTGGTGCTCATGGGCCGGTCGTCTCCCGGGAGTTGCGGGTGGTGCGTGGTGGTGCTCGGTGCTGCGGGGTGCTGCGCGGTGGTGCGGTTGCCGTGGGCCGGACTACTTGACCGGCTCCAGGACCGTCCGCCCGCCGAGGAACGGACGCAGCGCCTCGGGCACGGCGACCGAGCCGTCGGCCTGCTGGTGGTTCTCCAGGATCGCCACGATGGTGCGCGGGATGGCGACCAGGGTGCCGTTCAGGGTGGCGAGCGGGCGGGTCTTGCCCTCCTCGCGCATCCGGATCGACAGCCGGCGGGCCTGGTACTCGGTGGTGTTGGAGGTCGAGGTGACCTCGCGGTACTTGCCCTGGGTGGGGATCCAGGCCTCGATGTCGAACTTGCGCGCGGCCGAGGCGCCGAGGTCGCCGGAGGCGACGTCGATCACCCGGTACGGCAGCTCCAGCGCGTTGAGGAAGTCCTTCTCCCACTGGAGCAGGCGGCGGTGCTCGTTCTCGGCGTCCTCGGGAGTGGTGTAGACGAACATCTCCACCTTCTCGAACTGGTGGACGCGGATGATGCCGCGGGTGTCCTTGCCGTAGGTGCCGGCCTCGCGGCGGAAGCAGGACGAGTAGCCGGCGTAGCGCAGCGGCAGCTTGTCGGCGTCGAGGATCTCGTCCATGTGGTACGCCGCGAGCGGGACCTCGCTGGTGCCGACGAGGTACCGGTCGTCCTCGGCGAGGTGGTACACGTTCTCGGCGGCCTGGCCGAGGAAGCCGGTGCCGTCCATGGCGGCCGGGCGGACCAGGGTCGGGGTGATCATCGGGGTGAAGCCGGCCGCGGTGGCCTGGGCGATCGCCATGTTGACCAGGGCGAGCTCCAGCAGCGCGCCGACGCCGGTCAGGTAGTAGGAGCGCGAGCCGGCCACCTTGGCGCCGCGCTCGGTGTCGATCGCGCCCAGGATCTGGCCGAGCTCGACGTGGTCGCGGGGCTCGAAGCCCTCGGCGGCGAAGTCGCGCGGGGTGCCGATCTCCTCCAGCGTGACGAAGTCCTCCTCGCCGCCGACCGGGGCGGCCGGGTCGATGAGGTTCGCCAGGGAGCGGAGCAGGCGGTCCGCCTCCTCCTTGGCCGCGCCCTGCTCGGCGTCCGCGGCCTTGACCTCGGCGGCCAGCTCCTTGGTGCGCTGCAGCAGGGCGGTCTTCTCCTCGCCCTTGGCCTGGGCGACCTGCTTCCCGAGCACCCGCTGCTCGTTGCGCAGTTCGTCGAAGCGGCTGCCCGAGGACCGGCGCCGTTCGTCGGCGGAGAGGAGGGCGTCGACCAGGTCGACGTCCTCGCCACGGACGCGCTGCGAGGCGCGCACTCGGTCAGGGTCCTCACGGAGCAGGCGAAGGTCAATCACAGGGCCAAGCGTACCGGGCGGGCGTTCCTCCACCGGTACCGGTTTTCCCTTGGGGATAACTCCCCCGATCCTGTGGATAACTTCTGTGGGGAACCGGCCGGGGACAGGTTATCCACAGGCCGGGGCCCGGACCTGTGGATCAAAGGGGAGGATCACCCTCCGCGCGGTCGGGTCGGAGAATTGAGGTTTCAAACCTCAATGGACCTTCTCAAGTGAGGGAATTGAAGCACTCAGACGGGTGATTTGCTGGCAACCGGGTGACTCTGGTCCGATTAGTCATCTCTGCGACGCAAACCGATGGTCCGACCAGTTCTGGGCAATGGCTATACCGGTTTGTCGACTCGTCCCCAGGCCTGTGGATAACTCGCGGCTGTGGACAGCGGAGGGGCCTGTGGACAGCGGCCCCGGGCGCCGGCCGCCCCTGTGGACGACGGGTGGGGTCGCCCGCCCCGCCCGGGCAGGCCGGTCGAAAACAGTCGGAAAAGGTCAGAAAGACAACAGGAGTCGCTCAGATGTCCCCGCGCCCGTCGAGTGCGCGGGAGAGCCAGTCCGCCGCCGAGCTGAAATCCTCGTCCGAGGTCCCGGGGCGCCGGTGGGTGGACACCTGGCGGTCGGCCCGCGGATAGGAGCCGAGGTACCGCACCTGCGGGCAGATCCGCTTGAGCCCCATCATCGCCTCGCTCACCCGGCGCTCGGACAGGTGGCCCTCGCAGTCGATCAGGAAGCAGTAGTTGCCCAGCCCCTCGCCGGTCGGCCGGGACTCGATCCGCATCAGGTTGACCCCGCGCACCGCGAACTCCTGCAGCAGCTCCAGCAGCGCGCCCGGGTGGTCGTCCGGCAGCCAGACCACCATCGAGGTCTTGTCCGCGCCGGTCGGTGAGGAGACCCGGCCCGGCCGGCCCACCAGGACGAACCGGGTGGCCGCGCTCTTCGCGTCCGCGATGTCCCTGACCAGCGGGTCCAGCCCGTAGATCGGCGCCGCGAACTCGCCCGCGAACGCGCCGTCGTAGCGGCCCTCGGCGACCAGCCGGGCGCCGTCCGCGTTGGAGGCGGCCGACTCCCAGGCCGCGTCCGGCAGGTTGGCCGCCAGCCAGCGGCGCACCTGCGGCTGGGCCACCGGGTGGCTGGTCACCGTCTTGACGTCGGACAGCTCGGTGCCCGGCCGCACCAGCAGCGCGAAGGAGATCGGCAGCAGCACCTCGCGGTAGATCATCAGCGGGGTGCCGGCGGCCAGCTCGTCGTTGGTCGCGGTGACCGCGCCCTCCACCGAGTTCTCGATCGGCACGAACGCCCCGGCGGCCTCCTTGGCGCGCACCGCGTCCAGCGCCAGCGCCACCGAGGACAGCGGCACCAGCTCCCGGGTCGCCGCCTCGGGCAGGGTGTGCAGCGCGGCCTCGGTGAAGGTGCCGGCCGGGCCGAGGTAGGTGTAGCGGTTGGCCGACATGACGCCTCCGTGGGACTCGGTGCTGCCTGGAACGGGCGGTGCGGGCGTTGCGTGGTGCGGGCGGTGCGGGCGGTGCGGGTGGTGCGGGTGGTGCGGGCGGTGCGTGGGACGGGTGGTGCCGAAGCAGTCACCATAACGATTCCGGGTGTCCGGCAGGAAAGCGTTCCACTGGCCGGGACCGGCCGTGGTACGGGCCCGGCGGACCCGGGCGGGCCGGGCCCGCCCGGGCGCGCCTACCCCTCCAGCAGCTGCTGCCCGAGGTAGCCGCCGGCCGGCGCGGCCGGGGGCAGCGCGTACAGCCCGCTCGCCTCGTGCCGCAGGAAGCGGGAGAGCCCGTCGCCCCGGGAGAGCTTGCGCTGCACCGGGGTGAAGCCCGTGCGCGGGTCGGCCTGGAAGGCGAGGAAGAGCAGCCCGGCGTCCGGCGATCCGTCCGGCAGCAGCCCGTCGTGGTACGAGAAGCCGCGCCGCAGCATGGCCGCCCCGCCGTTGGCCGCCGGGGCGGCGACCCGGATGTGCGCGTCGGCGGGGATCGCGAGCGCGCCGTCCGGGCCCTGCGCGGACAGGTCGACGGGGGAGTGCTCACCGGCCCCGGCGGGCGCGCCGAGCGGGGCGCCGTCCGCCTTGCGCCGTCCGATCACCCGCTCCTGCCGGTCCACCGGGAGCGCCTCCCAGTTGTCCAGCAGCATCCGGATCCGGCGGAACACCAGGTACGAGCCGTCGGCCTGCCAGGCCGGGCGGTCACCGCCGGCAGCGCAGAACACCTTGGCGGCGAAGCCGTCCTCGTCCGGCTTCGGGTTGTTGGTGCCGTCGACCTGGCCCATCAGGTTGCGGCCGGTGACCGGCCGGGCGGCGGCGCCGGGGGTCCGGGCGAAGCCGGCCGACTGCCAGCGCAGCGCCGCCGTGCCGGCCGCCAGCCGCTGCAGCACCCGCAGGGCGTGCACCGCCACCAGCGCGTCGTCGGCGCCGATCTGGACGAACAGGTCGCCGTCGCCGCGGGCGGGGTCGAGGGCGTCGCCGGGGAAGGCGGGGAGCGGTTCGAGCCCGGGCGGCCGGCGGTCGGCGAGCCCGGCCCGGTCGAACAGCGTGGCGCCGAAGCCGAGGGTCAGGGTGAGCGAGCAGGGCCCGGCGTCCAGGGCGACCTGGTTGTCGAACTCCTCGGCCGGCTCCCCGGCGGTCAGCCGCTCGGCCGCCCTGGTCCAGCGCCGCAGCAGGCCGCGCAGCCCGTCCCGGCCGGCGCCTTCGGCCAGGTCGAAGGCGGCCAGCTGGATCCGGGCCTGCTGCGGTTCGAGGATCCCGGCCTGGTGCCCGCCGCGGAACGGCACCCGGGCCGCCCCGAGCGCGCCGCCCGCCGTCGGGCCGGCGGCGCGGTCCGGGCCGGCGGCCCGGTCCAGGGCGACCGCCCCGGCGACGCCCGCGCCGGCGCCCGCCAGCAGCCCGGCGCCGGCGGTGCCGAGCAGCGCCCGCCGGGTGAAGCCGGCCCGGTCGGCCCGGGTGCCCGGCCCGTCCGGGCCGGCCTGCTCCGCCGCCGTGGCGTCCGCCGCCGTCGGGTCCGTCGTCCGGTCCGTCGTCATGTCGTCCATCGCCGTCACCCGATCTTGAACTGCTGGGTCGGGGTGGTCTGGTCGATGTCGGAGGAGCGGATCTGCACCGACACCACCCAGGTGCCCGCCAGCGGCAGCTGCGCCGTGCCGCTCCAGCGGCCGGTGCCCTCCGGGGTGAGCGCGACCGGCAGCGGTCCGAGGTCGCGGTCCGGCAGGGTGAAGGCGAGCTGCACCTCGGGGACGTCCACGGGCTGTCCGTCCGCGCCGTCCAGCGCGAGCTTCACCTCGTTCGGCCCGGTCCTGGCCGGGTTGAGGGTGACGGTCGCGGTGCCCTTGGCGTTCGGCGTCCGGCCCTTGGTGTCGTACGGGAGCCTGAGCTCGACGGTGCGGCCCGGCTCGGTCTGCGGGGCCGGGGCGGCCCCGACGCCGGCCGGTGCCGCGGCGGCCCCTGCGGTGACCTCGCCCGCGACCCGTCCGGGCGGGGAGTTGGTGAGCATCGTGGTGACCACCAGCACCGCCACCGCGACCAGCGCCTCGACCAGTACCGAGCGGCGCAGCCCGGCCCGGGTCGGGGTCAGCCCGCGCGCGCGTCCGGCGCTCGCCCGGGCGGCGTCCTGCCGGGCCAGCTGCGCCTGCCGGACCGGGTCCTCGCCCTGCGCCGCCACGGCGGCCGGCTCCGGCACCTCGGCCCGCTCGACCTCGGCCGCCTCGGCCGGGGCCGACCGCAGCCGGGCCAGCCAGGACCGGGAGATCCAGGCGACCCCCACCATGACGGCCACGCAGCCGGTCTTCACCAGCAGCAGCCGCCCGTACGAGGTGCCGGTCAGCGCGCCCCAGCTGCCGACGCCCCGCCAGGACTGGTAGACGCCGGTCGCGGCCAGCACGGCCACCGAGGCGAAGGCGATCCGGGAGAAGCGGTCCACCACCTCGGCGCCGACGCCCTCGCGCAGCGCGACCAGCAGCGCGGCCAGCCCGCCCAGCCACAGCGCCATCGCGATCAGGTGCAGGATGCCGAGCGGCAGTGCCAGCCAGACCTGGATGCCCACCGAGGCGTGGTCGGCGCCGACCCAGGTCGCCGAGAGGGCGACCGCCAGCACCAGCCCGGCCACGCCGAGGCCCAGCCGGGCCTCCCGCTGCGGCCGTTCGGCGACCCGCTGCTCCAGCGCGCGCAGCTCGGCGGCCTCCGCGGCCTCGGCGTCGTCGGCGTCGTCGCGGGCCGGGTCCCCGGCGGGCTTCGCGGGGAGCGGTCGCGGCGGCTGTCCGAGCTGGCCGACCAGCAGTGACAGGAACACCCCGGCGGCGGCGAGCAGCAGCAGTCGGGCGGCCAGCGCGGTGCCGATCCGTTCGTCCAGCGTGGCGCGCACCAGGGACAGGTCGAAGGCCTGTCCGACGCCGGTGCCGCGCTCGTACGGGCCGCGCAGCATCAGCACCGCGACGGTGGAGACCAGCAGGGCCGTCCAGCCGGTCATCAGCAGCCGCTGCACCGGGCGCCGGGTGGTGCCGGCCGGCCAGCAGACCAGGACGAAGGCGGCCACGCCGGCGAGCAGCGCGAACGCCGCGTACGCGACGGTGCGCCCGGTGCCGTAGAGGGCGGCGACCAGGCCGTCGGCCTTGGCGCCCTGCAGCGCGGTGGCCGACACCGAGGTGTCCGAGGGCGTGCCGATGGAGAAGGTGAACGCCCCGCCGACCGGGTGCGAGTCGTCCGAGACGGCCCGCCAGGCCACCGTGTAGGTGCCGTTGGCGAGCCCGCCCTTCAGGCCGACCCGGGCGGTGTTGCCCTTGCCGTCGGCGTGTCCGGGGTTGCCGGTGTCCACGGCCTTGCCGGCCGGGTCGAGCACCCGGACGGAGTCCGAGGAGAGCGAGACGGACTCGCTGAAGGTCAGGGTGACCTCCTGCGGGGCGGTGGCGACCACCGAGTTCTGCCGGGGGTCGGTGGAATCCAGGGTGGCGTGCGCGGAGGCCGGGCCGGCGCCCGCGAGCATCAGCGCGAGCAGCGCGCCGAGTACTCCGAGCACCCCGGCGATCCTGCGGTGGGAGGCCTTCTCCAGGCCGGCCGACTGCATGGTGGCGATCCCCTTAACTCTGGCCGGGGCGGTAGGTGAGCTCCTTGACCGGCACCTTGACCGAGATGGTGCCGGACTTCGCGAACGTGAGGTCGAGCTCCAGCTCGTCGCCGAGCACGGGGGCCTTCTGCCAGCCCATGATCATCAGGTGGGTGCCGCCGCGGGCGAACTGCAGCGCGCCGTGCGCGGGCACGTCCAGGCTCCCGACCTGCTCCATGCTCGACGGGGTCGAGCGGTGCATGGTGACCGACTCCGCGCCCGGGCTGCTCACCTTGACCAGCTCGTCCTGCCCGCCGTCGTTGCGGACGGTCAGGTAGCCGGCCGCCATGCCGCCGGCCGGGGGCAGCGGGATGTAGGAGTCGGCGACGCTGAGCCTGGCCGGCCCCGCGGCGGCGCCGTCCTGGCCGCCCGTCCCGCAGGCGGCCAGGATGGCGCCGCCGCCGAGGACCGTGGCCAGTACCGCGCCGGTGAGGGCGGTCCGCCGGAAGCGGCGGGTGCCGGTCGCGGTCGCGGCGGTCCCGCTCGCGGCCTCCGTCGTCGCCGTCGTCACGCCGCGACCCCCTTGGCGAGCAGCGGCAGGTCGTGCTCGTAGGTCTTCTCCTCGGTGCCGCTCATGTAGAGCACGTGCGCCTTGTCGTCCGAGGGGAGGAAGGCCAGCACCTGGGCGCCGTGGGTCGAGGTGACGGTGCCGTCCGCGTTGACCACCGGGTCCTCGATCATGATGCCGAGCGACCTGGCGGCCGTCTTCACCTTGGCCAGGTCGCCGGTGAGGCCTATGAAGTCGCTGCCCATCGAGTCCAGCCAGGTGCGCAGCACCTTCGGGGTGTCGCGCTGCGGGTCGGTGGAGACGAAGACGACGTTGATCTTCTGCCGCTCCTCGGCGGGCAGCGCCTTCATCGCGACCCCGATGTCGCCCATGGTGGTCGGGCAGACGTCCGGGCAGCTGGTGTAGCCGAAGAACAGCAGGGTGGCCTTGCCGTTGGTCTGCTGCCGCAGGTCGTACGGCTGCCCCGAGGTGTCGGTCAGCTGGAGGTCCGGCTTCTCGAAGTTCTTGGCCAGCTTGGTGCCCTGGTACGGGGTGTTCTCCTTCTGCTTGGTGACCTTCGCGGGGGAGGAGTCACCGCCGGAGGAGCCGCAGGCGGACAGCGTCAGGGCGGCGGCCAGCGCGAGGGCGGCCGCGCCGGCCAGGCGGGTGGTGCGGGTGGTGCGGGACATTGCGGGATCCGATCGTGCGCGGTGGTCCGCCGGCGGGGCCGTACCGGGCCGGTACGGCCCCGCCGGCGCGGGGGTCAGGAAGCGGAGCCGTTCTTGCGGCGCAGGCCGAGCACGCCGACGGCGGTACCGATCACGCCGACCACGATGCCGACCACGCCGAGGGTCCGGGCGGTCGAGTCACTGGCCTTGGCGCCGCCGTCCGAGGCGGCCGCGTGGTCCGAGCTGTCGCCGTGGGCGCCCGCGGCCGGGGAGGCGGAGACGCCGTGGTCGTCGCCGGCGGCGGCCTTGGTGAGCTTCAGGACGGGTGCGGGCTTGGCCGGCTCGGGCTGGCCGTCCTTGGACTCGTCGATCCAGCGGACGACGTCGCCGTTGTCGTAGGTCTGGAGGGTCTTGAAGACGAGGCTGTCCGAGTCGGTCGGCAGCGGGCCGAGCGAGACCCGGAACTCCTGGAACTGGCCGGGGGCGATCTTGGTGCCGGCGTCGGCGGTCCAGGTGATCTTGGAGACGGCCTCGTTGACGTCGTTGCCGTGCACCTTGATCGGCTTGTCGAGCTTCGCCTTCTCGACCGCGGCGGTCCAGCCCGGCAGCGGCAGGGTCCGGACCGAGGCCAGCGGGTGGTCCAGCGGGAGGTTGACCTCCAGCTTCACCGTGCTCGCGGTGTCGCTCTCGTTCGGCACCCGGAAGTCGACGGCCGTGTAGCCGCCCTGGGCGGCGGCGCCCGGGTTCACGGTGACGTGCGCGAAGGCGGGGCCGGCCAGCGCCACCACGGAGGCGGCGGCGGTCAGGGCGACGGCGGCGAGACGGCGGGTGGGAAGGGAACGCATGATGCGGGGTCTCCGATCGGAGCTCGGCGACGGACCGGGACCGGGCGGCGGACGGAGCCGCGCCTCGGGGGCCGCGCGAGGGGACGTGTGGGGGCAGAGCCACGGGGCCGGCCCGACGGTCGGGAACGGCCCGGACGGTGCGCACACCGGCGTCCGGAACGGCCCGCGAAGGCCGCCAGGAACGCGGATCAGTACGCCAGGACCCCGCACGGCGGCCCGCGCCGCACCACGCTGTGCCGCAGCGCCGCACCCGCCGGCAGCGGATGCTCCCCGGCCCGGGCGCCGAACCGGCGGACCGGGCCCGCCGCACCGGACAGACCGCGCAGCAGCGCGGCCACCAGCACGAACACCGACCGCAGCGGCGCCGCCCAGTGCTCCCGGGCCGCCGACGCGGCCACCCGCAGCAGGCGCCACAGCGCCGCCTCGCCGCGCCGCAGCCACCAGCCCGCCACCAGCGCGGCGGCCAGGTGCCCGGCCAGCATCGACGGCGTCATGCCGAACACGCCGCCCTGCCACCAGGGCGCGGCGGCGAACGCGTGCGGGTCCAGGCCGGCCGAGGTGACCAGCTGCTCCGGGGACGGGTTGCCGGGCAGGCCGGCCAGCGTGCCCGGGCGGGCCTCGTTGCAGATCAGCCGGCCGGCCACCTGCGGCACGGTCAGCGGACCGGAGCCGCCGTGGTGCATGCCGGCCATCGCGTCGGAGCCGTGGCCGCCGAAGCCGTGGAAGAGGCAGTGCAGTCCGAGCTGCCCGGCGCCCAGCGCCCCGGCGATGGCCGCCAGCGAACGCTCCCGGCCCCCGCACGCCACCGCGAGCACCAGCACCGCGGCGAAGCCCGTCGCCAGCGCGGTCGGCGCAACGTTCCCGCCACCGGCCAGGGCGTGCCCGGCCGCCGCTATCAGCGTGCAGACCAGTGCGAACGGGACGGCCCGGGCAAGCCGCAGGTCCCAGGCGGCGGCCCCCACCGGCTGGGCCGGTCCGGGGGCGCCCGGGGACGGGGCGGCAGCGAGGGCAGTCATGGCCGGGACATCCTCTCATTGCGTACGCCGCCGACACGGGCAGGGTGGGAAATCCCTACGAATGCCCCTTTCGGCGGCGGCGTGCGGGCCCGGGGGTGCGCCGCCCGGCACAGACCCCGTCCCCCAGTCCATCCGCCGAACGGGCGGTAGCGGCCCCCGGGCACGGTTCACCGCCGAATCGCCCGGAGATACCTAGTTGTATGTGGAGCCGCAGCCAGGAGGGACCTCCCGTGGACATCTGGTGGACTCTGCACCTCAAGCGCGACCCGGCCAGCGTCCCGCTGGCCCGGCGCATCCTGCTCGGTGCCATGGCGACGGCGGGCGTCGACCCGCAGATCGCCGACGACCTGGGCATCGCCCTCAGCGAGGCCTGCGCCAACGCCGTCGAGCACGGCGCCACCGGGCGGCCCGACGACGGCTTCCAGGTCACCGCCTCGATCAGCGGCGACCGGCTGCGGATCGAGGTCACCGACTCCGGCCCCGGCCTCCCCGGGCCGACCGCGCCGGCGGCCCGCCGCGCCGCCGCGGCGACCCAGGCCCAGGCCCCGGTCCGTCCGGCGGCCACCGGCCGGGGGCCGGGCCGCTCCCGCCGGGGCCGGGCCACCGTCCCGGCCCGGGTGCTCACCGGCCACCGCCCCCGCCGCGACGGCCACCCGTACGACACCCACGTCCTCCCGTGCCGCCCCACGGCTCCCACGCTCCGCCCGGTGGACCTGGACACCCTCCCCGACCTCACCGCCGAGTCCGGCCGGGGCCTCTTCCTCATCCACGCCCTCACCGACCACGTGCAGCTGCGCAACCACCCCCTGCGGGGGGCGATCGTGAGCTTCGACAAGATCCTCAAGTGGCAGGACGACGCACTGCTGCGGGCGGCCTCCTGAGGGGCCGGGAGACGAGAGGAGGCGCGGGCCGGGGGCCCGCGCCTCCCCGGGGCTCGGGGGGGGGTCTGCCCTGCGTGGCGGCCTTGCGGCGGCGGAGGACGAGGAGGGTGGGCG
>NZ_JBHTRF010000003.1:75657-197137 GCF_042796115.1 Kitasatospora sp. NPDC056446
TTTAATCACATTATCTTTTGTTCCCTACAATATCCAATTGCGGGGGCCCCCCCCCCCGGGGGGGGGGGGGCCGGGGGGGGGGGGGGGCGGGCGGGGGGGGGGGGGGCGGGGGCCCCCCCCCCTCCCGATGCATCGGGCTGGGATCAGCCGTGCGTGGCGGCCTTGCGGCGGCGGAGGACCAGGAGGGTCCCGGCGCCGGCGGCCAGGACGGCCGCGCCGCCGAGGGCGATCGGCAGGGTGTTCGAGTTGGCGCCGGTCTCGGCCAGGTGCGGGCCGCCGGAGGGGGAGGCGGAGGCGGCCGGGGCGGTGGCGGGCGCGGTGGCGGGCGTGGTCGGGGTGGCGGTCGGGGTGGCGCCGCCCGCACCGGCGATGTGGAACTCGCCCTGGTAGTCGTCGAGGAACTGGGTGCAGGCCTGCGGCTTGTTGTTGGCCGGGGTGGGCACCTTGTCGTTGTCGAAGGCGTCCGAGCCGGCCTCGTAGTTCGCGCCGTAGCGGCCGACCGGGGCCTTGGCGGTGGCCGCGATCCGGACCTTGTAGGTGACCTTCTCGCCCTTGGCCAGCTTGAAGTCGGGCACCCGGATGGCGCGGTCGTCGAGCTTGGCGGGCTTCCAGCCGGAGCCGGTGTCCAGCTGGACGTCGAAGAACTCGGTGCTCCACTGGACCGGGCGGTCCCCGTCGAACTCGTCGGTGACGTAGAGGCTGTTGTGGATGACCGGCAGGTCGACGCCGCTGTTGTTCTGCCAGGTCATGGTCATCTCGGCGGCCGGGCCGCCCTTGACCAGGGTGGTGCCGTACAGGCCGGTGCCGGTGACCTTGAGCAGGTTGCTCTGGTAGACGCCGCCGTGGCAGCGGTTGTCGGCCGTCGCGGTCGGGGCCGGCAGGCTCGGCAGGTTGGTCGGCTTGCCGGCGGCCGGGGTCGTCGGGGCCGGGGCGGGGGCCGACGGGGCGGTCGTGGCGGCGCTCGGGGTCGGGCTGACGGCGACGGCGCCGGCGGTGGCGGCGCCGATCGAGGCGCCGAGCGAGAGCGCCACCAGCGTGGACGCGGCCAGAAGGCGGGAAGAGCGCACGGTGAAAGGCTCCCAGTTCGGGTGAAAAGTGGCTGAAAACGGGCGACTTGGGCTGCTGGGCAAGCCATCTGCGCAGGTCGGGACGGCGTACCTTATCGCGCCGCAGTGGCTGGATTTCGACCAGGGGGCGGGCTGCCGCACTCCGGTTGCCGGGGGTGGGGGCCGGTCGGACCATGGGGGGCATGAAGCACCAGATGCGAGCCGAGTACGGCGCCGGCGGCGTGGCCGAGGGGGTGCGGCTGTGGCACGTGGTCCGGGGCGAGGAGAGCGTGGCGATGTGCGGGCGGGAGCTCGACCCGCAGGCGCGGCTGCGGGACGCGGTGGACTGGGGGAAGACCCCGGAGCTGTGCTGCCACACCTGCGGGGCGTACTTCCTGCGCGAGGCGCCGTACCTGGCGGCCGAGCACCCGTAACCCGGCCCGCCGCTCCCGGTACGGCTCCCGCTCCCGGTACGGCTACTGTGCCCGGTATGGATGAACCCCTCGTCCGGCCGCGGTCGTTGACCCGCGAGGCCGCCGGGCTGCGGGCCGGCGAACCGGCGCTGACCGAGTACGTCGACCGGCTCTGCGCGCTGGTCGAGCGGGTGGACCCGCTGATCCACGCCTTCGTGCCGGAGCCCGGGCGGCACCGGCGGCTGCGCGCGCAGGCGCTGGAGACGGCCGAGCGCCACCCGGTGCCGGACGGGCGGCCGCCGCTGTACGGGGTGGCGGTGGGCGTCAAGGACATCGTGCGGGTGGACGGACTGCCCACGCACGCCGGGTCGGCGCTGCCGCCGGGGGTGCTGGCCGGGCCGCAGGCCGTGCTGGTGGACCGGCTGCGGGCGGCGGGCGCCCTGGTCGCGGGCAAGACGGTGACCGCCGAGTTCGCGGCGAGCGCCCCCGGGCCGACCCGCAACCCGCACCACCCGGGCCACACCCCGGGCGGGTCCAGCAGCGGTTCGGCGGCGGCGGTCGCGGCCGGACTGGTCCCGCTGGCGGTCGGCGCCCAGACGGTCGGCTCGGTGATCCGCCCGGCCGCGTACTGCGGGGTGGTGGGATTCCGGCCGACGTACGGGCGGATCCCGACCGACGGCGTGCTCCCGAACGCGCCCAGCTTCGACACCGTGGGGGTGTTCACCGCCGACCTGGCGGGCGCGGCGCTGGCGGCCCCGCTGCTCTGCGACGGCTGGCGGCGCGTGGCGGACGGCCCGGAGCCGGTGCTCGGGGTGCCGGACGGGCCGTACCTGGAGCGGGCCGAACCGGCCGCGCTGCGCGCCTTCGAGGAGCAGGTGGAACGGCTGGCGGCGGCCGGGCTGACGGTACGCCGGGTCGGGCTGTTCCCGGGCTTCGCCGAGGTCGAGCGGCAGTTGCAGACCGTCAACCGGTTCGAGCTGGCCCGCAGCCACGCCGACTGGTTCGCCCGGTTCGGCGGCCTCTACCGGCCGGAGACGGCGGCGGGCATCCGGGCCGGCCAGGGCGTCGCGGCCGGGGATCGGGCGGCGGCGCTGCGGTTCCGGGAGCGGCTGCGCGAGCGGGTGGCCTCGACGGGCGCGGCGGCCGGGGTGGACCTGTGGCTGGCACCCGCGGCGACCGGCGGCGCGCCGGAGGGCCTGCACAGCACGGGCAACGCGGTGATGTCGCTGCCGTGGAGCTTCCTCGGGCGGCCGGCCCTGAGCCTGCCGGCCGGGCGCACCCCGGGCGGGCTGCCGCTGGGGCTCCAGGTGGTCGGTGCGGAGGGCGGGGACGAGTACCTGCTGGCCCGGGCCGCCCTGCTGGAACGGGTCCTGACAGGCCGTTAGGCCAGCGCCGGGTCGGCCGGGTCGGCGGCCTCGGCGCGGAGCAGGCGCAGCAGCAGGCGGCCGGCCCGGTCGTACGGGGCGGCCTCGTCGTGCAGCACGGCCTGCGAGTTGGCCGCCTCCAGGACGGCGATCAGGGCGAAGGCGAGGTCCCCGAGGTCGGTGTCCGGGTGCAGGGCGCCGGCGGCGCGGGCCCCGGCGAGGGCCTCGGTGACCGTGTCGGTCCACTCCCGGGCGCAGCCGGCCAGGGCGTCCCGGACGGCGCCGGGGCGGGCGTCGAACTCGGCGGTGACCTCGTAGAAGAAGCAGCCGCCGGGGAAGACCCGGGCCCGGGAGTAGGCGAGCCAGCTCTCGCAGAGGGCGCGGGCCCGGGCGAGGCCGGGCGGGGTGTCGGCGACCGGGGCGACGACGGCGTCGGCGAAGATCCGCCGGGCGGCGCGGACGGTGGCGAGCTGGAGCTCCTCCTTGGAGCCGAAGCCGGCGAAGACGCCGCTCTTGCTGAGGCCGAGGTCGGTGGCGAGGCGGCCGATGGAGAGGGCGTCCAGGCCCTCGACGGAGGCGATGCCGACGGCGCGGCGCAGGACTGCGCGGCGGGTCTCCTCGCCGCGCAGGACCCGTCCGTCGGTGGTCGGTCCGTCGGTGGTCGGTCCGGCCATCGCCGCTCCCCGGTCTCGTCGGTCTCGTCGCAGTGCGTGGCGTCCAGGGTAGTGCGTGGGGCCGTTCCCCGGTCCATGAAACTGCACGAACGGTCGTGCTAATATCTCGCCGCGAACGCACCCCACCCGGCCCCACCCCGCTCCAGGAACGCCCGTCCGCACCGACAGGGAGACCCGATGGACCCGGCCCAGGCACTGATCCGCACCGTCCTCAACCCCGCCGCCCGCATCGCCCCCGGAGCGGCCGGGCGGGCCGCCTTCGAGCTGTTCGCGCACCCGCTGCGGCGCAGCCGGGTCCGCCCGTCGGAACAGGAGGTCCACCGGCAGGCCGCCACCGAACGGCTCGCCGTGAACGGCAAACCGGTGGTCGGCTACCGCTGGGGCAGCGGCGAGCGGCCCGTCCTGTTGCTGCACGGCTGGCGCTCCCGGGCCTCCCGGTACGCGCCCTACGTGCCCCGGCTGCGCGAACTCGGCTTCAGCGCGATCTCCTTCGACGCCCCCGGCCACGGCGACTCCGGCGGCCGGACCACCAGCGTGCCGGAGTACCGCGAGCTGGCGCTGCGGCTCCAGGAGCGGTACGGGCCGTTCGAGGCCGTCGTCGCGCACTCGCTCGGCGTCTGCGCCGCGTTCGGGGCACTGGCGGACGGCCTGCGGGCGGACCGGCTGGCGGCGGTCTCCGGGGTGTCCTCGGTCGGCTTCTTCCCGGCCGCCTTCTGCGCCGGGCTCGGACTGGACGCCGGGGTCGAACGCGCGCTGCGGGCCAGGATCGAACGGGAGTTGTTCGACGGGGACGCCGGCGGCTGGGAGCGCTACGACGCCGCCCGCCGGACGGAGGCGGTCGACCTGCCGATCCTGGTGGTGCACGACGAGGACGACGACGTCGTCCCGCTCGGCCAGGCGCACCGGCTCCGGAAGGCCTACGGGGAACGGCTCGACCTGGTGGTCACCCGGGGGCTCGGCCACCGCAGGATCATCGCGGAACCGACCGTCGTTGATCAGGTGATCGGATTCCTGTCCGCAGGCCTGGAGGTCGCAGCCGCATGAAACTCATCGAACTGCACGCACGCGCACTGGAGTCGGCCACCGAGGTGGTCGGCGCCGTACGGCCGGAACACCTGGACCTCGCCACCCCGTGCGCGGACTGGACGCTGCGGCGACTGCTGGAGCACGAGACCGGACAGCGCCGGGGCTTCACGGCGGCGGCCCGCGGGGCCGGCCCGGACCTCGCGCTGTTCGCCGACGCCCCGGTCGGCGCGGACCCGGCGGACGCCTTCCGCCGGACCGGCGCCGAACTCACCGCCGCGTTCCGGGAGGCGGCCGAGGCCGAACGGGGGCTCTGGCTGCCCGAGATCCTCACCACCGCCCCGGTCCCGCTCGACCGGGCGGTCGGCTTCCACCTGGTCGACACCCTGGTGCACGGCTGGGACATCGCCGCCGCGCTCGGCACCCCGGACAGGCTGATCACGGCGGTGGAGGCCGACGGGGAACTACTGGCCGTCCTGGAGGCGGTGACCGAGGCCGTCCCGGACACGCCGGAGGCCCGGGCGCCGGGCAAGGCCTTCCGCCCGGGCCTGGTGCCCGGGGACGGCGGCGGCCGGTTCGCGCGCGTCCTGGCGCTGCTGGGCCGCGACCCGGCCTGGAAGGGGTAGTCGGGGGCCGGTCGGGCCGCTCGTCGACGGCCCCGGCCCGGAAGGGTCAGGGCCGGTCGGGCCGCTCGTCGGGGAAGCGCGGCCCGCCGATCATGAACAGCAGGGCGGCGGTCGGGAAGCCGAGCGAGGCGGCCAGCAACACGATGAACTGCCAGAACATCTTCCGCTCCTCGTCAGTCGCAAGCCGCCCGGACCCCGGGGGCGGACCCGAACCGGGCCGCCCCGACCGGCCGGTCCGTCCGGTCACCCTTCGAAGGTATGGCCGAAACGCCGCGGCTGCCACCGGGTGCCGGGCCCGGGCGGCGCCGTACCGGCGCACGGGTCTGTCCGCGGACCGGGGGCGGCGGCCACACTGTCGGGATGCAGCTACAGCTCGCAGGGGAAGCACGGCGGCCCGACCGCGACAGCGAGGACTTCGCGGCGGCCTCGCCGGAGGCACTGGTCCTGCTGGACGGCGCGAGTTCGCCGGCCGGCCTGGACTCCGGATGCCGGCACGGGACGGCCTGGTACGTGCGCCGGCTGGGCGTGCACCTGCTCGCCCGGCTCACCGACCGCGCGGACCGCTCGATCGCCGAGTGCCTCGCCGACGCCATCGTCGAGACGGCCGCGTTGCACGGCGGCCGCTGCGACCTGGCCCATCCCAACACGCCTGCCGCGATGGTGGTCGCGGCCCGGCGGCACGGCGAGGCGCTGGAGTACCTGGTGCTCGGCGACTCGCTGCTGGTGCTGGAGTTCCGGGACGGCCCGCCGAAGGTGATCGGGGACAACCAGCGCTTCCCCGGCGGGGAGGAGCTGCGCCGCCAGGTCTGGTCGACCGTCCCCGGCTCGGCCGAGCGGGCGGCGCTGCACCTGGAGTACGCACTGGCCGTGCGGGCCGCCCGCAACCGGGGCAGCGGCCCGTGGATCGCGGCCGCCAGCCCGCGCGCGGCCGAGCACGCCGAGACCGGCTTCGTCCCGCTGGACCGGCTGCACGCGCTGGCGGCCCTCACCGACGGCGCCTCGCGCTACACCGAGCGCTTCGGGCTGGGCAGTTGGGGCGACGTGCTGCGGCTGCTCGCCGAGTCCGGCCCGGGCGAGCTGATCGCCCAGGTCCGCGCGGTGGAGCGGGCGGACGTGACCTGCGAGCGCTGGCCGCGCGGCAAGACGCACGACGACGCCTCGGCCGTCTACGCGCTGATGTAGTCCAGCGCGCGGGCGGCCGGGGCGTCGTGCCGGGGCGTCGTACGGCGGTTGTCGTGCGGCGGTGCTGTGCGGCGGTTGTTGCACGGCGGTGCTGTGCGGCGGTGCCGCGCGGGGCCCGGCCCCGCGAGGAGGGCCCGGGCTCAGCCCGCGAGCGGGGTCGCCGCCCGGACGACCTCCTCCATCCGGCTGCCCCAGCGCATCCGCAGCCGCACCCGGGGGCCGCCGACACCGGTCGGCTCGACCTTCAGGGTGCGCTCGGCCGTCCAGCCCATGGCGCGGAACTCGCCCTCGCCGAGGTGGACCAGGGCGGCCCGGGGCTCGCCGTCCACGTCCAGCACCAGGCGGTCGCCGTCCACCCGGATCCGGCCCGCGCGGTCCTGGGAGGCGGAGACGGCGTCGGCGGTGTGCTGGTCGTCGGCCGCCGCCAGCTCCTCCGACTCGCCGTACAGGAAGGCGTCCGGAAGGTCGAACTCGCAGCCGAACGTCGGCAGTTCGGCCGGGACGAGCGGCAGTTCCGGGCGGTGGAGCAGCACGTCGGACCAGCGGACGGAGTCGTGGAACTCGGCCGGGAACAGCTCCAGCAGGCCGTGGTTGACGTAGGCGTCGATGACCATGTGGACGCGGCGCTCGGTGCCGTCGTTGCGCACCGAGTGCAGCCGGGAGAAGTCGCCGAACCAGAGCGTGCCGGGCTGCCAGGTGTGGTCCTCGCCGCCGACCGTCAGCACGGCCCGGTCGTTGGTGACCAGCGGGATGTGCAGTCGGACCCAGCCGGCCGGCAGGCCGTACGGGACGTCCCGGTGCTCGTCGACCTCGGCGCCGACGCCCAGCGACATCAGCCGCACCGCGCGCAGCTCGGTCGGCAGCGCGTCCAGGATGGCGGCCATGTACGGCGCCCGGGCCAGCCAGGAGGTGCCGGCGTAGCCGACCAGGCCGAGGCCGCCGGGGTCGGTGCGCTCGTCGCTGCCCTCGGGGCTGCGCAGCGGGAGCACCCGCCAGTCGAGCAGGGTGGCCTCGCCCGGTTCGAGGCTCTCGCCGTACGTGCGCTGGGCGGACCACTGGGTCTGCTCCAGGTCGTGCAGTTCGGCCAGCAGCCGATCGACGTCGTACTCACCCTTGAGCTGTACCGCAGCGAACGCGCCACTGGACATGGGAACCGTCTCTTTCGTGGGTCAGGGGTAGCCGGGGTCGGGTCTTCGAACTCTGCTGTCACGTTATGCGGCGAAATCCGCGTTATGCGGAGGTCCCGGGGGCAGTTTCGGCGGCAGTCGGGGCGGCTGCCGCCACCGCCGCGGGGGCCCGTCCGGCGTCCGACTGATCGTCAGGGGCCTTGTCGCGCACGGCGTCCGGGTCATCGGCCGGACGCCTGGCGTCCAGTTCGCGCCAGTGCGGGCGCAGTGCGGGCAGGACGGTGCTGGCCAGGTAGAGCCCGGCGCAGGCGAACAGCACCGGGACCAGGCCGGCCGCGGTGACGGCGGCACCGGCCAGCATCGGGCCGAGCGGGATGCCGGCCGAGCCGACCGAGTCGGTCAGCGCGGAGACCCGGCCGAGCAGCGGACGCGGGATCCGTTCCAGCATCACCGCGTTGAGGATCGGGTTGACGAAGCCGATCGCCAGGCCGTCGCCGAGCGCGACCACCAGGACCACCCAGAGCGGCAGGTGGAAGGCCATCACCAGGAACCTCGGCGGACCGGCGATCAGGAAGGCGATCACGTACGTCGGACGGCGCTTCAGCTTCGCCGCGAAGGCGGTGGCGAGTGCCGAGCCGCCGACCGCGGCGATGCCGAACACCGAGCCCAGGGCGCCGATCGCGGCCGGACCGCCGCCGATCTCCTTCGCCCAGACCGGGATCAGCAGCGAGCCGTACGCCGCGTCGACCAGGTTGGTGACGCTGAGCATCACCGCGATCGAGCGCAGCAGCCGGTCCTTGCGCAGGAACCGGACGCCCGTCCGGAGCTGGTCGAGGTAGCGCTCCGACCCGCCCTCCGCGTCTTGCTCCCGCGTGCTCTCCTCGGCGCGCCGCAGCCGGCCGCCGCCGCGCGGGCCGGTGAGCGCGATCAGGGCGGCGGAGGCCACGAAGCACAGGGCGTTGGCGGTCATCGCCCACAGCGGGCTGAGCACGGCGATCAGGGCGCCCGCCGCGGCCGGGCCGGCGGTGCCGGCGAGCCGCTCCAGGGTGCCGACCAGTCCGCTGGCCCGCTCCAGTGGGATCCCGGCCTGCTCGGCGACCTCGGGGGTCATGGTGCGCTTGGCGACGTCCCCCGGGCCGCGGGCGACGCCGATGGCCGCCGAGAGGACCAGCAGCACCCCGTACGGCAGGGCGTCCAGCCAGTAGCAGAGCGGGACCAGGCCCACCACGACCGCGCTGACCAGGTCGGCGAAGACCGCGAAGGGGCGGGAGCCGACCTTGTCGATCAGCGGGCCCGCGAGGGCCTTGCCGATCACCAGCGGCACCGCCTCGCAGAAGGCGACCAGCCCGGTCTGGGCGGCGCTGCCGCTGGTCACCAGGACCAGCCAGGGCAGCGCGATCATCGTCAGCCGGGTGCCGAACAGCGAGACGGTGTACGCGGCGAGCAGCCCGTGCAGCGAGGTGCGGCGGCCCTTGGGGGCCGAGGCGTCCGCGGGGGGCTTCCGGGAGGGCATGGCGGTCCTTTCGTCACTCGGGGTGGTGCGAGGAGGCCTGGGCGGACGCCTGGTCGGCGGGTCGGTCGGCCGACTGCTCCGCGCCCGGCTCCGCCGGCCGGTCGACACGGTGGTCGTCGGCACGGTGCTCGTCGGCACAGCGGTCGTCGGCGGGCCGGCCGGCGGGCGGCCCGGTGAGCGCGCCGGGGCGGGGGAAGGCCTGGAGCTGCAGGACGACCGGGGCGGTCTTCGGGTCCTCCTCGGCGGTCTCCGGGTCGGCGCGGTGGTAGCGGCCGATCACCTCGAAGAGGTCGGCGACCAGCGCGGCCAGTTCGTCGGAGGTCAGCCGCAGCGCGAAGTCGCTGGTGCTGCTGGCCTCCCGCCACTCGGCGGGCAGCAGGTGCATCTCGGCCACCGCCGCGCGGGTCTGCTCGGCGTAGTAGTCGGCGACGCTCTGCAGGTAGGCGCCGGCCAGTGCGGCGGACTCGACGTCGGCGAAGTCCTCGGTGTGCAGCCGGGTGGTCTGGTGCGCGGCCCGCCACCAGCGCTCGCGGCCGGACGGGCGCGGGTCGGGCTCGGCGAAGCCGTACGCGGCCAGCTGGCGGACGTGGTAGCTGGCCGAGGCCGTGCTGACCCCCGCGCTCTCCGCCAGCCGGGTGACGGTGGCGGGCCCGTCGCTCCGCAGCAGGCCGAGCAGCTTGACCCGCAGGGGGTGGGCCAGACCGCGCAGGCTGCGCGCGTCCAGGACCACCTCGCCGCCCGGGTTGGGGCCCAGGGGCCAGGGGCGGTCGGCGGGTGCGGGGTGTCGCGCGGCGTTGCTCATGACAGCAGCGTAGGTTCCCAAGACTTCTTTGCCAAGACTTCTTTGCCAAGGAGTCTTGGGAAAGCGTTCGGCTTGTTCCGGAGGGGTGGTACGGGCACGGCGCGCCGCCCCGGCCGCCGTGACGGGCGGGCGGGACGACGCGCCGTGGGGTGCCTTCTCAGGAGGCCAGCAGGGCCGCCTCCCGGGCCAGGTCGCGCAGCCGCGGGTGCTGGTAGACCAGCCGGCTCGGGATCACCACGCCGAGCTGCCGCTTGAGGTTCGCCACCACCCGCAGGGCCATCAGCGAGTGGCCGCCGAGCGCGAAGAAGTCGTCGGTGGCGAGCACCCGCTCGCGGCCCAGTACCTCCTGCCAGGCCTGGGCGACCGTCTCCTCGAACTCGCCCGTCGGCAGCGCCTCGGCGGACTCGCCGCCGTCGGGCACCGCCTCGACGGCCGGGTCCGGCAGCGCCGCCCGGTCCACCTTCCCGCCCACCGCCAGCGGCAGCTCCGCCAGCTCGGTCAGCGAGGGCAGCATGTACGCCGGGAGCCGGGCCGCCAGGTGCTCCCGGAGCCCGACGAGGTCCAGCGCGGCACCCGGGCGCGGGACGGCGTAGCCGGCCAGCGTGGCCCCGGTCGGGTCCGGACGCAGCACCACGACCGCCGCCGCGACCGCCGGGTGGTCCGTCAACGCCGCCTCGATCTCGCCGAGTTCGACCCGGAAGCCGTTCACCTTGACCTGGTGGTCCACCCGGCCGAGGTAGTCCAGGTTGCCGTCCGGGCGGCGGCGCACCCGGTCGCCGGTGCGGTACATCCGGCTGCCGGGCGGGCCGGACGGCGCGGCGACGAAGCGCTCGGCGGTGAGCCCCGGGCGGTTGCGGTAGCCCTGGGCGAGGCCCGCGCCGGTGAGGTACAGCTCGCCCTCCTCGGCGGGCCGCAGCCCGTCGTCCAGCACGTGGGCGCCCACGTTCGGCAGCGGGGTGCCGATGTGCGGGGTGCCGTCGGTGACCCAGCCGGCCGTGGCGTCCACGGTGCACTCGGTGGGGCCGTACAGGTTCACCGCCCGGACGGTGCCCCGCTCGGCGAGGGCCGCCAGGTCCGTCCACATCGCCGGCGGCACGGCCTCGCCGCCGATGAACAGCCGCAGCGGGCGGTCGGCGAGCCGCTCGGCGGCGGCCGCCACCTGGTCGCGCAGGGCGGTCCAGTGCGCCGGGGTGGTGTCCAGGTCGGTGGCGTCGTGCGCCAGCAGGTAGGCGGCCAGCGCCTCCGGCTCGGCGCGCAGCTCGTCGGTGAGCAGCAGCAGTGCGTCGCCGCGGCAGACCCGGGCCCACTGCTGGACGGAGGCGTCGAAGGAGACGCTCGCGTTCCAGGCGACCCGGCCGGGGGTGTCCCGGTAGATCCCGCGCGCCTCCAGGGCGCCCAGCAGCTGGGCGACGCCGCCGCGCGTCACCGTGACGCCCTTGGGGCGGCCGGTGGAGCCCGAGGTGTAGATGACGTACGCCGGGGCGGCGGGCGGCACCGGCACCGGCGGCACCGGGCGCGCGGCGGCGTCCGGCGCCACCACCCGTACCTCCGGCGCCCAGGAGTGCCCGCCCCCGGCGGCGATCACCACGGTGATACCGGCGTCCGCGACCACGTGGTCGAGCCGCTCGGCCGGGTGGGCCGGGTCGAGCGGGACGTACGCGGCGCCGGTGCGCCACACCGCGAGCAGCGCGGCGACCAGTTCGGTGCCGCGGGTCAGGCTGACGCCCACCGCGGTGCCGGGGCGGACCCCGGCGGCGGCCAGCGCGGCGGCCAACCCGCCTGCCCGGCTGTCGAGTTCGGCGAAGGACAGCCGGTCGCCGGCGGGCGTGGTGACCGCGGTGCGCGCCGGGTGGGCGGCGACCGCCTCCAGGAAGCGCAGCAGCGGATCGGTGGTGGCCTCGGGAGCCGGGGCTGCCGGGGCGGCCGCGGCGGCGTCGGTCAGGCCGGTCGAACTCGATTGCATCGAAGGCTCCTTGGACTACAGCGGGGTGGGCTGGAGGGACGCCGCGCCCGCCGGGACGGCCGGATCGCAGTCGGCCAGGGCGACCGGCTCGCCCATCGCGACGACGATCTTCCGGTCGCCGCGGAACGGGTCCCGGCCGTGCGCGGTCAGGATGTTGTCGACCAGCAGCAGGTCGCCCGGCTGCCAGGTCTCGCGCACGGTCGCGCGCTCGTAGGCGGCGTCCATCAGCGCGGCCTCCTCGGCGGTCAGCGGGGTGCCGTCGCCGAGCGAGGTGTTGAAGGGCAGGCCGTCCGGGCCGAACTCGCCGACCAGCACGTCCCGGATGTCCGGGTCCAGCGACCACTCGCTCCAGAACGCGACGTGGTTGAACCAGACCTCCTCGCCGGTGCCGGGGTGGCGGATCAGGGCCGGGCGCAGCTGGCGGGTGCGCAGCGTGCCGTCCTCGTCCCACCGGCAGCTGATCCCGTTGTCGGCGCAGTACTTCTCCACGTCCGCGCGGGAGTCGGTGGCGAAGGTGGTGCGCCAGTCGAGCGAGATGTGCTCGCCGTAGGTGCGGGTGAGCGCCCAGCCCTCGGCGCGGAAGCGGGCCACCAGCTCGGGCGGCAGCTCGGCGAGGACCTTGCGGACGTCGGCCACCGGGGTGGCGCCGCCCTGCTCGGGGGCGGTCAGGCAGCAGAACAGCAGCAGCCCCGGGAAGGTCAGGGTGTAGCTGTTCTCGTTGTGCATCCGGATCGCCTGGGACGGCGGCAGGTCGGTGGAGGAGAAGACGTCGTCGCCGAAGTCGCTGCGCGGGGTGGCCTTCTCCTGGTACTTGGCGCGGGCGGCGAACAGCGCGTCGCGGACGGCGGCGAAGTCGCCGGCGGCGGCGATCGGCAGCCCGTGCACGTACAGCGAACCGTGCCGGGCCAGCACCTCGCGCAGCTCGGCGTGGTGCTCGCGCACCCAGTCGGCGGCCTGCTCGGCGGTGGACAGCCCCTCGACCACGGTCCGCACCGGCCGGCCGGGCGCCTCGGTCCAGTGCAGCGTCATGACCTCTCCTCTCGGGACTCCTGCGATTCCTGCGACTCCTGTGGGACCTGCGACTCCTGCGGGACCTGCGACTCCTGCGGGCGCGGCGCGAACCGCTCGGGCAGCGCCTCCCAGAGCTCCTGGTGGTAGAAGTGGCCGCCGGGCAGCCGGTCCACCCGCAGCTCGCCGCGCACGCAGCGCGCCCACTGCTCGGCGACGGCCGGCTCGATCACCGCGTCGTCCTCGCCGTACAGCACCTGGACGGGCATGCCGACGGAGACGCCGGGGGCGGGCCGGTAGGAGTCCCGGACGACGATGTCGGCGCGCATCAGCTCGACCGCCATCTCGCTCAGGTCGGCGTCCGCCAGGACGTACTCGGGCAGCAGGCCGATCTCCCGCATCCAGTCGAGCAGCCGCCCGTCGGCGTCCTCGATCCGCGGGAAGCGGTCGCGCTCGGTGACGCCGCGGTCGGGGGCGTTGCAGGAGGAGACGATCAGCCGGGCCGGGGCGTGCGCGCCGCGCGCCTCCAGCCGGGCGGCCACGTCGTAGGCCATCCAGCCGCCCATGCTGTGCCCGAACAGGGTGTACGGGCGGCCGTCGGCGGCGCGCAGCACCGACTCGGCGGCGTCCTCGGCGAGTTCGTCCCAGGTGGCGGCGAAGGGCTCGGCGAAGCGGCCCTCCCGGCCCGGGTAGCAGACCAGGGCGAGCTCGGTGGAGCCGTCGACCAGGTCGAGCCAGTTGCGGTACGGTCCGGTCCCCCCGCCGCAGAAGGCGAGGCAGACCAGGGCGTGGCCGGCGTCCGGCAGCGGGGCCGGGCGGACCACCCTCGGGTCCTGCAACAGCTGTGCGCTCATGACTGGTTGGCCACCTCGTCCATCGCGCGGCGCAGGCTCGCCGGGCGCATGTCGGTCCAGGTCCGCTCGATGTACTCCAGGCACGCCGGGCGGCTGTCCACGCCGTGCACCGCGCGCCAGCCCGTCGGCACCGCGATCTGGGCGGGCCACAGGGAGTGCTGGTCCTCGTCGTTGGCGAGGACCAGGTACTGGCCCTCCTCGTTCTCGAAGGGGTTGGCCATCAGTCCGGTCCCTCTCTCGATGGGGTGTCTGGGGATGGGGTGGGCGGGGTGGTTCCGAGCGTAGGAGCGGGCGGCGGCCCGGCCCGGCAGTCGTCCCGGCGGGTGCCGGGCAGTTTCGGGGCCGCCCGGGAGGCCGGCGGGGCGCCGGCGGCGCGCGCCGCGGGCGGCGGGCTCAGGCATCGGCGGGCGGCGGGCGCCGGGGCCTCAGCGGGCGACGGGCTCCGGCAGCCGCTCGGCGCTCCACTGCGCGGCGTCCGGGTGCCAGAGGTCCTCCGGGCCCAGGTCGGCCGGCCGGTACTTGCCCAACGCGCTGGTGAGCAGCCGCAGTTCGAGCGCCATCGCCTGCACCAGCCGCTCCAGCCCGGCCTGCGGGTCCTCGTCCACGGCGAGCAGCGCGGCCCGGCCGAGGCCGACCGCGGTGGCCCCGGCGGCCAGCGCCTTGACGGCGCGCGAGCCCTCCCACATCCGGCCGCTGGCGAGCAGGCACTGCCCCGGTGCCGGGCGGACCCGGCGCAGGCACTCGGCGAGCGGCAGCCCGACCGAGCCGAGGAAGGAGACCGGCGCCCAGCCGGAGCCGCCCTCGGCGCCGTCCACCGTCACCGCGTCGGCGCCGGCAGCCCAGGCGGTCGCGGCGGCCTCCCGGACGTCCCGGGACGGCGGCAGCTTCACCCAGATCCGGGCCCGGGGGAAGTTGTTGCGCATCAGCCGGACCTGGTGGGCCAGGATCTCCTCGGTGAAGGTGCCCGGGCAGCTGGACCGCAGCACCGTGCGCTCGCCGTCCCCGCCGTCCGGCAGCAGGGGCTCCACCGCGTACTGCTGCTCCAGCCGGCGCGCGGACTCCCGGTCCACCAGGGTCATCCCGCCGAGCCCGGGCTTGGCACCCTGCCCGACCTTCAACTCGAAGGCCAGCCGCCCGGATTCGAGCAGCGGCTGGACCGAGGTGTCGCTGTAGATCAGGTTCCAGATCTCCGCGTCGGCGTCCTCGGTGGACTGCTGGACGACGATGCCCCCGCCCGGGCCGGCCAGCTCGTCCTGGTACGCCGCGATCCGGCCGAGCAGGGTCCGGCCCTCCTTCTCGCCGAGCCGCCCGGTGCCGTTGACCGGGCCGACGTTCTCCCCGATCACCATCGGGACGCCCAGCCGGGCGGCCTGCCGGCCGGCCGCGATCCCGAGGTCCCGGCTGGCCACCTGGGTCGAGCCGAACGCCGAGACGTACAGCGGCAGCGCGGAGGAGAACCCGCCGACCGGGGTGGCCAGTTCGACGTCCTGGTAGAGCGGCTCCCGGCCCAGCTCGATCAGCTTCTCCAGGCGCAGCGGCATGAACGCGGGCGGCACCAGCCGGGTGGCGTCCAGCACGTCCCCGCCCTCGCCCGGGGCCGGCTGCGCGGCGCCGAACAGCTCGTGCCCGTAGGCCGCCGCGGGCGGGAACACCTGCCCCGCGCCGTCCCGGGCCCGGGCCCGGACCTGCTCCTGCGGGTACCCGCCGGCGTGCAGCGAACTCATCGAAGTCATCTCCTCGTACGTGTCGCCGGCTACGCGCCGGCCTCGGCGAGCTGTCCCAGGTCCACCCGGGACACCACGTGGTGCAGGGCGTCCAGCAGCCCGCTGCTGGTCAGCGCGGCGGTCGGGCGCGGGGTCACCAGGTGTCCCAGGGGCATCGCCCCGATCGAGCTCCAGGCCAGCCGGCCGCGTTCGTCGATGTAGGTGGCGGTGTTCCCGGCGTTGTCCGGGTGCAGGCAGTACGGGACGTCCAGCCAGCCGCGCGCGAACGCCTCGACCAGCCCGGCCCCGATGTCCTCGCCCAGGCAGAGCACGGCCTCGACCAGCGCCCTGGCCTGCGCGTACACCTCGTTGTCGGTCTCGCCGCGCAGCGCTGGCCGGGGCCGGGTGAGCCGCGCGGTGCGGGCCGAGCCCTCCAGCGCCTCGACGTTGTGGGCGACGGTGGGGATCCGGTACGCCTCGACCGCCGTCTTGACGATCAGCCGCTCGGCGCCGGTGCGCACCGCCAGCCGCACCGCCCGGTCCTGGAGCGCCCGGGCACCGGTGGGGGTGCGCGGGTAGACGCCCATGTAGGTGTAGATGACGACGTGCCAGTCGATCCCGGGCAGCAGCTCGGCGGCCAGTGAGCGCAGCGCCCGCACCGCCTCCTCGTCCTGCTCCTCGTCGATCTGCTGGGCGTAGCTGAGCGAGACGCTGGTCAGCCCGTGCTGGGCGAAGAACAGGCATTCCAGGACGGACAGTGCCACCAGCATCGACGGCGGGCAGAGCTGGCCCATCATGCAGCCGCCGAAGGACTCCAGGTGCGGCCGCTGCCCGGGCGACCCGGCGGCGGCGAGCAGCCGGCAGGACTCCTCCCAGTTGCGGACCGACTCGGCGATCGGGGTGCGGCTGTACGGGAGGCAGTAGGAGACCGGGCCGCCCTCGGTGGCGTGCAGGCCGGAGGCGGCCAGGGCCCTGATGATCTCCTGCGGTGCGGCCGAACCGTGCCGCACCTGGACCGGGAAGTCGGTGGAGACCACGCCGTCCAGCATCTGCCGGGTGGCCTCGGGCCCGTGGGTGACGATGGGGTAGCCGTTGAGGTCCACCCCCTCCTCGACGGCGCGGCGGGCGGAGGCGAGGTCGCCCACCCGGGTGTAGCTGTCCAGGGTCAGGGTGCCCACGGTGGTGGCGTCGGCGCCGCGGGTGGCCAGCAGCCCGTGCCGCATCCTGGCGCGGGTGCCGAAGCCCATCCGCGGCTGGACGACCAGCTCGGGGGCGGCGCGCACGAACGACCCGAAGTCGACCGTCCAGGCCATCAGACCTGCACCCGCGCCGCGAGCCGGTCCACGAAGCCGCGGAACGGCAGGATGCCCTCGCTGTCCTCGAAGACCGCGTCGAAGCCCGCTTCGCGCAGCCGGGGAGCCCAGGCGGAGGCGCTGCCCGCGGTGCCGAGCTTGCCGCCGATCACCGCGGGCAGGGCGGCCAGCTCCGGGACGGCCCGGAACGCGCGGATCAGCCGCAGGCCGTCGTTGGCGCCGTGGCCGTTCACGCTGCTCACCACGAGGAGGTCGGGGCGCAGCCGGGAGCACTCGTCGACCACCAGCCGGTCGGGGACGCAGGCACCGAGGTTGGTCACCTCGTGGCCCCACTCCTTCAGCAGGTGCTCCAGGTAGATGAGGTTCCAGGTGTGCGAGTCGGACGAGGTCGTCGTCACCAGTGTGTGCATCGGGGTTTCCGAATCTCCCGTTGAGGGGGGTCAGTTAGGGGGCGGTGGCCAGGGCGGTGCCCCAGTCGGAGGTGGTGGCGCCGGCGGTCTCGCCGCCGTCGACCACCAGCTCCTGACCGGTGAGGAACCGGGCCTCCGGTGAGGCCAGGTAGTGGAAGGCGGCCGCGATCTCGGTCGGGTCGGCGTGCCGCCCGGCCGGGATCCTGGCGTTGGTGTCGGCGAGCATCTCCCCGGTGTACTCGGCCAGTTGCATCGGGGTGAGGACGGCGCCCGGGCTGACGCAGGCCACCCGGACCAGCGGGGCGAGCTCCATCGCGAAGGTCTGGGTGAGCGCGACGATCCCGGCCTTGGTGGCGTTGTAGTCGGCGTAGCGCGGGTAGCCGCGGCGGCCGTTGACCGAGGCGGTGGCGAGCAGCACGCCGCCGCCCTCGACGGCCATGATCCGGGCGGCGGCCTGCCACAGGCCCAGCACGCCGAGCAGGTTGACGTCGGTGATCCGCCGGGCGTCGGCCTCCTCGATGTCCAGGACGCCGTGCCGGACGCTGATCCCGGCGTTGGCGATCACCACGTCCAGCCGTCCGGTCTCCTCCCGGACCTGCCGCACGGCCGCCTGGACGGCGGCCCAGTCGGCGGTGTCCGCCTTGAGCCAGCGCACCTCGGAGGTCCCGGAGGCCTGCGGTGCCTCCGGCGTCCCCGGGGCCGCGGGGGCTTGCGGAGCGGCGATGTCCAGGTTGAAGACGCGGTCCCCGGAGCGGGCGAAGCGGGCGGCGGTGGCCTGGCCGATGCCGCTGGAGGCGCCGGAGACGATGACGGTACGCAAGCGGAACTCCTGTGTGAGGATGGGAGGTCGGTCGGGGCGGATCAGTACAGGACGCGGTTGCCGCCGGGCAGCAGGCCGGCCGCGCCGGACTGGGCGGCCTTGCGCAGGTCACGGCTGACGATCATGCGCTTGAGCCAGCGGTCGGTGCCGTCGTAGCGGGCCTCGAACGCCTTGCGGCCGTGCACCGCGAGGTAGTTGTCGACGACCAGCACGCTGCCCTGCTCGATCACCACCGAGTGCTGCACCCGCTCCAGCTCGGCCATCAGCGCGTGCAGCGCCTGCTCGGCGCCGGGCCGGTCGGCGGCGCAGCGCATGAACGGCAGGTCGACCCGCAGGTACGGGCGGTCGCGGTCGCCGAACAGCACCGGTACCGCGACCGGGTTGCGCTGCATCTCCTCGGCCCGGGCCAGCGCCGGGTGATCGGGGTGGCGCAGCTTGAGCTGCCGGACGTGCTCGTCGTCCGGCATGATCTGGAAGTCCGGGCGGAACAGCGCCTGCCAGTCCTCCTCGGCGAGCTTCACGTCCCGCACCGAGGCGAGGATGGTCGGCACCCGGTCGTGGTTGCGGACCCCGAACAGCAGCAGGTAGTCGCAGCGGCCCGGGTGGAAGCCGTCCTCGGTGTGGAACTCCAGCAGGGTCTGGCTGCCGTGGCCGCTCTGGCGCACCTCGTCGCCCTGGATCGGCAGGATGTTCTGGATCACGCGGCCGAGCTGGAGGGTGGAGAAGGTGAACGGGTCGCCCAGCGCGGTGCCGCACATGGCGAGGAAGAGCTCCTGCTCCAGGGTGGCCTGCTGGTCGGCCTCCTCCCAGTGCCCCGGGGTGGGGCCGGCGGCGGTGTCGTCCACCGGGAAGCCGTGGATGACCAGGCCGGCGGCGGACTCGGTGCGGCGGAACTCCTCCAGGAAGGTGCGCAGCCGGGGCGGCAGCCCGTGGTCGGCGAAGCGGTGCCGGAGGTCGTCGTAGGCGCGGGGGGCGGTCGGGTCGGTGAACGTGTCGGCGAGCCGGGCCGCGCCCGCTCTGATCTGCGCGACTTCGGCGGCGGACAACTCGTACTGGGCGATGGTTTCTTCGAACATGGTCGGCTCTCTTCGGAGTGAGGAGTCGGCTCTTCGGGATGGGGCGGGTCCGGGTCAGCTCAGGCGCGGGTCGTGGCCGAGCACTTCGGCGACGGCGGCCAGCGGGGCCGGCCTGGTCATGTCCAGGTGCTCGCAGTCGATCCGGTGGCCGTCGATCCGTCCGGTGAGGTACGGGTGCCAGTCGGCGGGGACGGGTGCGTCGGGGTCCCGGCCGGCGGTGGCGGTGAAGTGCAGCAGGTCTCCGTCGTACCGGCCCGGCTCGACGGCCTCGACCAGGGCGACGGTGTGGGCGGCCGCCTCGGCGAGCGAGGCGACGAACGCGGGTTCCAGCGCGGACCCGGCGCCCTCGGCGCCTTCCCGGGCGAGGAAGCCGGCGATCTCGGCGGGCTCGAAGGCGGAGTCGGGCCCGGTGGCGGTGGCGGGGTCGGATCCGGAGCCGGTGGCGTCGGGGCCGTCGCGGTGGTCCCGCGCCACGGGGTAGGAGTCGAGCAGGGCCAGCAGGCCGACCCGCTCGCCCCGTTCCTGGAGCCGGCAGGCCATCGCGTGGGCGAGGTTGCCGCCCAGCGACCAGCCGAGCAGGTGGTACGGGCCGGTCGGCTGGACGGCCCGGATCCGGGCCAGGTAGGCGTCGACCAGCGTGTCCAGGTCGGGGTGCCGGCCGGCCGGGTCGAGGTCCGCGTTCAGCCCGTACACCGGGCGGTCCGGCAGCGCTCCGGCCAGGCCGGCGTAGCACCAGCTGAGCCCGGTGACCGGGTGGACGCAGAACAGCGGCGGGCGGCTGCCGCGGGTGCTCAGCGGGACCAGCGGGTCGGCGCCGGGGGCGCTCCCGCCGGCCTCGGCGTGCGCCGCGAGCCCGGCCACGGTCGGCGTCCGGAAGAACGTCTGGAGGGTCAACTCGGAGAACAGGGCGGGCAGTTCGGTGCGGATCCGGCCGACCGCCCGGGCGGCCGGGAAGGAGTGCCCGCCGAGGTCGAAGAAGCTGTCGTCCACGCCGATCCGGGGCGCCTCCAGCACCTCGGCGAAGACCGAGGCCAGGGCCCGCTCCACGGCGGTGGCCGGAGCCCGGCCCAGTCCGCCGTACTCGGGCACCGGCAGCGCGCGCCGGTCGAGCTTGCCGTTGGAGGTGACCGGCAGCACCGCGAGCGGCACGAAGGCCGCCGGGACCATGTACTCGGGCAGGGCCGCCGCCAGGAAGCGGCGCAGCTCCGCCTGGTCCGGCACGGTGCCGGCGGCCGGGACGAGGTACCCGACCAGGCGCTTGTCGCCCGGCCGGTCCTCGCGGACCACCACCGCGCTCGTCGTGACGCCGGGGTGGCGGCCGAGCGCCGCCTCGATCTCGCCGAGTTCGATCCGGAAGCCCCGCAGCTTGACCTGGTCGTCGACCCGGCCGCAGAACTCCAGGCTGCCGTCGGCCTGCCAGCGGGCCAGGTCGCCGGAGCGGTACATCCGGGCGCCGTCGCCGTGCGGCCAGGCCACGAAGCGTTCGGCGGTCAGCCCGGGCCGGCCGGCGTAGCCGCGGGCCAGTCCGTCACCGGCGATGTACAGCTCGCCGATGACCCCGGCCGGGACCGGGCGCAGCGCCTCGTCCAGCACGTACACCCGGGCGTTGCCGATCGGCCGGCCGATCACCGGGGTGTCGGTGGCCTCCAGCGGGGTGGTGAGCGTCTCGACGGTGCACTCGGTCGGGCCGTAGAAGTTGTGGGCGGTGGTGGCGGGTTCGGCGAGCAGCCGGCGCCAGAGCGGCTCCGGGATCGCCTCGCCGCCGAAGGTCAGCGTGCGCGGGGTGAGCTCGGGTGTGCCGAGCAGCCCGTGTTCGAGCATCTCCAGGCCGTAGGTCGGGGTGGTGTCCAGGAAGTCCACGCCGTGCCGGCCCACGTAGTCGACCATCGCGGCCGGGTCGCGCCTGGTGGCGTCGTCCAGCAGGTGCAGCTCGTGCCCGGCGAAGAGGGCGAGCAGGCCCATCCAGGAGGCGTCGAAGGAGAGCGGCGCGGTCACCGCGACCTTGGCGGCCTCCCGTCCGGTCGCGGCGACGTGCTCGGCGAACAGCGTCTCCTGGTGGCTGTGGAAGAGGTTGGTGAGCGCCCGGTGCTCGACGGCCACGCCCTTGGGGCGGCCGGTCGACCCGGAGGTGTAGAGCAGGTAGGCGGGGTTGGCGGGGTGGGGCGGGGTGCGGCGGGCCCGGTCGGTGTCCTCGGCCGGTCCGGTGTCCTCGGCCGGGGCCTCCGGCAGCCGGTCCAGGAGCAGGACGGGGGCCTCCCCGGCGAGTGCCGGGTCGAGCTCCGAGCTGGTCAGGACCAGCTTGGGCGCCGCGTCCCCCAGGATGTACGCGATCCGGTCCGCCGGGTGCCCGGTGTCCACCGGGACGTACACCGCGCCGGCCTTCAGCACCGCGAGCAGGGCGACCACCGAGGCGGTCGAGCGCTTGAGCAGGACGGCGACCCGCTCCTCGGGCCCGGCGCCGTGCCGGACCAGCTCCCGGGCCAGCCGGTCGGCCCGCCGGTCGAGGTCGCGGAAGCCGATCCGCTCGTCGTCCAGGACCAGCGCGGTGGCGGTGGGCCGGGTGCGGGCCTGCTCCTCGAAGAACTCGTGGACGGGCCGTTCGGCGAGTGGCCCGGGCCGCTCGACGGTGTGGCCGCTCCACGCGCCGAGGATGCGGTCCCGCTCCTCGGCGGCGAGCAGGCCGGCCTGCCCGATGGGGGCGTCCGGGTCGGCGACCAGGGCGTCCAGGAGCCGGACGAGGCGCCGGCCCATCGTCTCGACGGTGCCGTGGTCGAACAGGTCGGTGGCGTACTCGATGGTCCAGCGCAGGCCGCCGGCCGGGTCCTCGGCGACGCCGAAGAGCAGGTCGAACTCGGCGATGTGCAGGTCCAGCGGGTGCTCGGCGGTGTCCAGCCCGGGCAGGGCCAGGCCGTCGCCGCTGCCGTTCTTGAGCAGCAGCATGGTCTGGAAGAGCGGGTGGCGGGCGGTGGAGCGGGTGGGGTTGACGGCCTCGACGATGCGCTCGAAGGGCAGTTCCTGGTGGGCGTAGGCGTCCAGGTCGGCGGTGCGCACGCGGTCCAGGAGTTCGCGGAAGGTCGGGTCCCCGGAGACGTCGGTGCGCAGGACGAGGGTGTTGACGAAGAAGCCGACCAGGTCGTCGAGCGCTTCGTCGGTCCGGCCCGCGATGGCGGTGCCGAGCGGGATGTCGGTCCCGGCGCCGAGGCGGGAGTAGAGGGTCGCCAGGGCGGCCTGGAGGACCATGAACAGGGTGGTGCCGGTCTCCCGGGCCAGGGCGGACAGCCGGAGGTGCGAGTCCGCGCCGAGGGCGGTGGTGACGGCGCCGGCCCGGTGCGAGGCCACGGCGGGCCGGGGGCGGTCCAGCGGGAGCTCCAGCTCCTCCGGCAGGCCGGCCAGTTGGCCCTTCCAGTAGGCGAGTTGGCGGTGGGCGACGCTGTCCGGGTCCTGGTCGGCGCCGAGCACCTCGCGCTGCCAGAGCGCGTAGTCGGCGTACTGGACGGGCAGCGGGGCCCAGCCGGGGGCGTGGCCGGCGGTGCGGGCGGCGTAGGCGGTGGTGAGGTCGTGGGCCAGCGGGGCCAGTGACCAGCCGTCACCGGCGATGTGGTGCAGCACCAGCACCAGGACGTGGTCGTCCTCGGCCAGCGCCAGCAGCTCGGCGCGGACGGGGATCTCGGCGGCGAGGTCGAACGGGTGGGCGGCGGCGCGGGCGACGGCGTCCGTCAGCTCCTCGGGCGTCGTGGAGCCGGTGGTCAGCGGGATCCCGGCGCCGGCCACGACCTGCTGGTACGGCTCGCCGTCCACCGCCGGGTAGCGGGTGCGCAGCGCCTCGTGCCGCCCGGCCAGGTCGTCGAGCGCGGCCTGGAGGGCCGGCCGGTCGAGGGCGCCGCGCAGCCGCAGGGCGAGCGGGATGCTGTACGCCGAGCCGCCCTGCTCCCACTGGCCCAGGAACCAGAGGCGCTGCTGGGCGTACGACAGTGGCAGCGGGTCGGGCCGTACGGCGGTGGCGGTCAGGGCCGGGCGCCGCGCCCCGCCGTCCCGCAGGGCGGTCGCGATGCCGGCCACCGTGGGGTTGGCGAAGAGGGTGCGGATGCCGATCTCGGCGCCGAGCACCGTGCGGATCCGGCTGGTCAGCCGGGTGGCCATCAGCGAATAGCCGCCCAGGGCGAAGAAGTTGTCGTGCACGCCGACCTCGGGCAGGTCGAGCGCCTCGGCGAACAGCGCGCACAGCACCTCCTCCACCGGGTTGCGCGGGCCGTTGCGGCGCGGGGGCTCGACCACGGTGGCGGGCGACGGCCCGGCGGGCTCGGCCGGGACGGCGGGCGCCCGCAGGTCCAGTCGGCCCTCCGCGTGCCAGCGGCCGAGCCGGCCGGTGCGGTACATCACCGCGCCGGGGCCGCCGTACGGGTCGGCCACGTAGCGGTCGGCGGTCCGGGGCGCGGCGGGGGCGGCCGTGGCGAGGTAGACGTCGCCGAGCACGCCCGCCGGGACCGGCCGCAGGGCCTCGTCCAGTACGTACGCGGTCCGGCCGTCCCGGGTGTCCGCCTCCGCCAGCTCCTGCCAGAGCCCGGCCGGGACGGCGGCGCTCCACTCGCCGAGGATGCGGTCGTACTCCTCGGGGCCGAGCAGCTCGGCCTGTCCGACGGGGGCGTCCGGGTCGGCGGTGACGGCTTCCAGCAGGCGCAGGAAGCTGCGGCTCATCGCCTCGACGGTGGCCCGGTCGAAGAGTTCGGTGGCGTACTCGAACTCGGCGGTGATGCCCGCCGGGAGGCCCTGCCCGTCCTGCGTCTCGGTGAGTCCGAGGGTCAGGTCGAACTTGGCGATCCGGTGCTCCAGCGGGTGCGGCTCGGCGGTGGCGCCGGCGAACTCGTAGACGCCCTCGCCGGTGTTCTGGAGCAGGATCATGCTCTGGAAGAGCGGGTGGCGGGCGGTGGAGCGGGTGGGGTTGACGGCTTCGACGATGCGCTCGAAGGGCAGTTCCTGGTGGGCGTAGGCGTCGAGGTCGGATCGGCGCACGCGGTCGAGGAGTTCGCGGAAGGTGGGGTCGCCGGAGACGTCGGTGCGCAGGACGAGGGTGTTGACGAAGAAGCCGACCAGGTCGTCGAGGGCTTCGTCGGTGCGTCCGGCGATGGCGGTGCCGAGCGGGATGTCGGTGCCGGCGCCGAGGCGGGAGTAGAGGGTCGCGAGGGCGGCCTGGAGGACCATGAAGAGCGTGGTGCCGCTCTCCCGGGCCAGTTCGGCCAGTCGGGCGTGCGAGTCCGCGGGGACGGTCACGGTGACGGCGTCGGCGTGGGTGCCGGCCACGGCGGGCCGGGGGCGGTCCAGCGGGAGCTCCAGCTCGTCCGGCAGACCGGCCAGCTGCTCGGCCCAGTAGGCGAGTTGGCGACGGCCGAGGGTGTCGGGGGCGTCGTCGCCGGTGCCGCCCGCGCCGGCGGTGCGGTGGTCGGCGCCGTCGAGGAGGGCGCGCTGCCACAGGGCGTAGTCGGCGTACTGGACGGGCAGCGGGGCCCAGTCGGGGGCGTGGCCGGCGGTGCGGGCGGCGTAGGCGGTGGAGAGGTCGCGGGCGAGCGGGGCCATGGACCAGCCGTCACCGGCGATGTGGTGCAGCACCAGCGCCAGCACGTGGTCGTCCGTGCCGATCCTGAACAGCGTTGCCCGTAGCGGCAGTTCGGTGACCAGGTCGAAAGAGTAGCGGGCCGCGTGGGTCAGGTGCCCGGCCAGCTCCACCCCCGGGCAGCCGATGACCCGCAGCGGGATCGTCACGTCCTCGGCGATCTGCTGGCGCGGCGTCCCGTCGGTCGCGGGGAAGCGGGTGCGCAGGGCCTCGTGGCGGCCGGCGACGTCGTCGAGGGCGGCCTGGAGGGCCTGCTGGTCGAGCGGGCCGCGCAGGCGCAGGGCGAGCGGGATGTTGTAGGTGGAGCCGCCCTGCTCCCATTCGCGCAGGAACCAGAGGCGGGCCTGGGCGTAGGAGAGGGGCAGCGGGTCGGGTCGTTCGGTGATGGTGGTGAGGGCGGGGCGGGTGCCGGTGTGGGGGGTGAGCTTGCCGGCGAGGCCGGCGGGGGTGGGGGTGGCGAAGAGGTCGCGGAGGGTGAGTTCGGTGTCGAGGGTGGTGCGGATGCGGCTGATCAGGCGGGTGGCGGAGAGGGAGTGCCCGCCGTGGTCGAAGAAGCTGTCGTCGGCGCCGATCCGGGGCAGGGAGAGGATCTCGGCGAAGACGGCGCAGAGGACTTCCTCTTCCGGGGTGCGCGGTGCGCGGCCGGTGGTGGTGGCGCCCACGGCGGGGGCGGGTAGGGCGCGGCGGTCGAGCTTGCCGTTGGGGGTCAGCGGCAGTTCGTCGAGGACGACGAACGCGGCCGGGACCATGTACTCGGGCAGCAGGGCGGCCAGGTGCTCGCGGACGGCGCCGGTGCTGACCGGGGCATCGGGAGCGGGCACGAGGTAGGCCACCAGCCGCTTGTCGCCGGGCTGGTCCTCGCGGGCCTGGACGGTGGTCTGGACGATGCCGGGGTAGGCGGCGATGGCGGCCTCGACCTCGCCGGGTTCGACCCGGAAGCCGCGGATCTTGATCTGGTGGTCGATGCGGCCGGTGTACGCGAGGGTGCCGTCCGGCAGCCAGTGGGCGAGGTCGCCGGTGCGGTACATCCGGGTGCCGGGGACGAAGGGGTTGGCGACGAACCGCTCGGCACTGAGCGCGGGCCGGCCCGCGTAGCCCCGGGCCAGGCCGGCACCGGCGACGTAGAGCTCGCCGGGCACGCCGACGGGGACCGGGCACAGGTGCGCGTCCAGCACGTAGGCGTGCTTGCCGGTGAGGGGCACACCGATGGGGATGGCGGTGGCCCCGGGGGCGATCCCGTGGACGGTGTGGGAGGTGGTGAAGCCCATGGATTCGACGGGGCCGTAGCCGTTGAGGATGCGTAGGTGGGGGTGGAGGTGGCGGGTGCGGGTGACGTGGGCGACGGAGGCTGCTTCGCCGGCGGTCATGACGGTGCGCAGGTTGGTGAAGAGTTCGGGGCGGTCGTCGGTGAGGACGTTGAAGAGGCTGGCGGAGAGCTGGAGGACGGTGACGCCGTGTTCGGTGACGAGGTGGGCCATCTCGTCGAGGTCGGTGCGGGGGCTGACGGGCAGGACGGTGGTTCCGCCGTGGTAGAGGGCGGAGAAGACTTCGAGGGCGAAGGCGTCCCAGGAGACGGGGGAGGACTGGAGGTAGACGTCGTCGGGTCGGAATTCGAGGTAGTCGGGTCCGACGAAGGTGGCGACGAGGGCGCGGTGGGGGGCGATGACGCCCTTGGGGCGGCCGGTGGAGCCGGAGGTGAACATGACGCAGGCGGCGTCGTCGGCTCCGGTGGTGATCTCGGTGAGGTTGCCGGTGTCGTGCTGGTCGATGTCGGGGGTGTGGGTGTCGAGGAGGACGTAGTCGGGTCCGTCGCCGAGTTCGTGGGCGAGGTCGTGGCGGGTGACGACGGTGTGGACGGCGGCGTCGTGGAGGACGGCGGTGAGTCGTTCGACGGGGAAGGCGGGGTCGAGGAGGGTGTAGGCGGCGCCGGCCTTGAGGACGGCGAGGAGTGAGGTGATGAGGGCGGTGCCGCGTTCGAGGTAGATGCCGACGGTCTCGCCGCGGGTGACGCCGTGTGTGCGCAGGTGGCGGGCGAGGCGGTTGGCGCGGGTGTTCAACTCCTGGTAGGAGACGCGTTCTTCGCCCTGGACCAGGGCGGTGGCCTGGGGGCTGAGCCGGACCTGCTCCTCGAACACGGCCTGCACCGAACGGCCGTCGAAGGTCTCGTGCGCGGCGCCGCTCCAGGTGGTGAGGACGAGGTCCCGCTCCTCGGCGGTGAGGAGTTCGGCCCGGCCGACGGGGGCGTCGGGGTCGGTGACCAGGGCGTCCAGGAGGCGGACCAGGCGCCGGCCCATCGTCTCCACGGTGGCGCGGTCGAACAGGTCGGTGGCGTACTCGATGGTCCAGAGCAGGCCGCCGGCCGCGTCCTCGTCCACGAAGAAGGTCAGGTCGAACTTGGCGATCCGGTGGTCGAGCGGGTGCGGTTCGGCGGTGGCACCGGCGAACTCGTAGACGCCGTCCGTGTTGTTCTGCAGTACGAGCATGCTCTGGAAGAGCGGGTGCCTGGCGGCGGACCGGGCCGGGTTGACGGCTTCGACGATGCGCTCGAAGGGCAGTTCCTGGTGGGCGTAGGCGTCGAGGTCGGATCGGCGGACGCGGTCGAGGAGTTCGCGGAAGGTGGGGTCGCCGGAGACGTCGGTGCGCAGGACGAGGGTGTTGACGAAGAAGCCGACCAGGTCGTCGAGGGCTTCGTCGGTGCGTCCGGCGATGGCGGTGCCGAGCGGGATGTCGCTGCCGGCGCCGAGGCGGGAGTAGAGGGTCGCGAGGGCGGCCTGGAGGACCATGAAGAGGGTGGTGCCGCTCTCCCGGGCCAGGGCGGACAGTCCGGCGTTCAGTTCCGGGGTGACCAGGGCGGTCACGACCTCGCCCCGGTGCGAGGCGACGGCCGGCCGGGGGTGGTCCAGCGGAAGCGCCAACTCCTCGGGGAGGCCGTCGAGTTGCTTCGACCAGAAGGCGATCTGGCGGTGGGCGAGGCTGTCGCTGTCGTCCTCCGCGCCGAGCAGCTCGCGCTGCCAGAGCGTGTAGTCGGCGTACTGGACGGGCAGCGGGGCCCAGTCGGGGGCGTGGCCGGCGGTGCGGGCGGCGTAGGCGGTGGAGAGGTCGCGGGCGAGCGGGGCCATGGACCAGCCGTCGCCGGCGATGTGGTGCAGCACCAGGACCAGGACGTGGTCGTCCTCGGCCAGGGTCAGCAGCTCGGCGCGGACGGGGATGTCGGCGGCGAGGTCGAAGGCGTGGGTCGCGGCGCGGGCGACGGCGTCCGCCAGCTCCTCGGGCGTCGTGGAACCGGTGATCAGCGGGATCCCGGCGCCGGCCACGACCTGCTGGTGCGGCTCACCGTCCACCGCCGGATAGCGGGTGCGCAGGGCCTCGTGCCGGCCGGCCACATCGGTCAGTGCCGCCCGCAGCGCGTCCTCGTGCAGCGGGCCGCGCAGCCGCAGCGCCAGCGGGATGTTGTACGTCGCACCGCCCTGCTCCCACTCCCGCAGGAACCACAGCCGCTGCTGCGCGTACGACAGCGGCAGCGGCTCCGGCCGGACGGCGATGGTGGTGAGGGCGGGTCGGGTGCCGGTGTGGGGGGTGAGTTTGCCGGCGAGGCCGGCGGGGGTGGGGGTGGCGAAGAGGTCGCGGAGGGTGAGTTCGGTGTCGAGGGTGGTGCGGATGCGGCTGATCAGGCGGGTCGCGGAGAGGGAGTGCCCGCCGTGGTCGAAGAAGCTGTCGTCGGCGCCGACACGCGAAGCGCCGAGGATCTCGGCGAAGACCGCGCAGAGCACTTCCTCCTCCGGGGTGCGCGGTGCGCGGCCGGTGGTGGTGGCGCCGGTGGCGGGGGCGGGCAGGGCGCGGCGGTCGAGCTTGCCGTTGGGGGTCAGGGGCAGTTCGTCGAGGACGACGAACGCGGCCGGGACCATGTACTCGGGCAGCAGCGCCGCGACGTGGCCGCGCAGCGCGGCGACGTCCAGGGTGGCGCCGTCGGCCGGGACGGCGTAGCCGACCAGCCGCTTCTCCCCGGGCTGGTCCTCGCGGGCCTGGACGGTGGTCTGGACGATGCCGGGGTAGGCGGCGATGGCGGCTTCGACCTCGCCGGGTTCCACTCGGAAGCCCCGGATCTTGATCTGCTGGTCGGCCCGGCCGATGTACTCCAGGGTGCCGTCCGGCAGCCAGCGCACCAGGTCACCGGTGCGGTACAGCCGGGACCCTGCGGTGAACGGGCCGGCCACGAACCGCTCGGCGGTCAGGCCCGGGCGGCCCGTGTAGCCGCGTGCGAGCCCGTCGCCGCCCAGGTACAGCTCACCGGTGACACCCGGCGGGACCGGGCGCAGCCCGTCGTCCAGGACGTAGGCGTGCTTGCCCGCGAGCGGGGTGCCGACCGGGATGGACGTGGCGCCGGGCTCGACCTCCCCGATCGTGAAGGAGGTGGTGAAGCCCATGGATTCGACGGGGCCGTAGCCGTTGAGGATGCGTAGGTGGGGGTGGAGGTGGCGGGTGCGGGTGACGTGGGCGACGGAGGCGGCTTCGCCGGCGGTCATGACGGTACGGAGGTTGGTGAAGAGTTCGGGGCGGTCGTCGGTGAGGACGTTGAAGAGGCTGGCGGAGAGCTGGAGGACGGTGACGCCGTGTTCGGTGACGAGGTGGGCCATCTCGTCGAGGTCGGTGCGGGGGCTGACGGGCAGGACGGTGGTTCCGCCGTGGTAGAGGGCGGAGAAGACTTCGAGGGCGAAGGCGTCCCAGGAGACGGGGGAGGACTGGAGGTAGACGTCGTCGGGTCGGAATTCGAGGTAGTCGGGTCCGACGAAGGTGGCGACGAGGGCGCGGTGGGGGGCGATGACGCCCTTGGGGCGGCCGGTGGAGCCGGAGGTGAACATGACGCAGGCGGCGTCGTCGGCTCCGGTGGTGAGGTCGGTGAGGTCGGTGTCGTCGTGCTGGTCGATGTCGGGGGTGTGGGTGTCGAGGAGGACGTAGTCGGGTCCGTCGCCGAGTTCGTGGGCGAGGTCGTGGCGGGTGACGACGGTGTGGACGGCGGCGTCGTGGAGGACGGCGGTGAGTCGTTCGACGGGGAAGGCGGGGTCGAGGAGGGTGTAGGCGGCGCCTGCCTTGAGGACGGCGAGGAGTGAGGTGATGAGGGCGGTGCCGCGTTCGAGGTAGATGCCGACGGTCTCGCCGCGGGTGACGCCGTGTGCGCGCAGGTGGCGGGCGAGGCGGTTGGCGCGGGTGTTCAACTCCTCGTAGGGGACGCGTTCTTCGCCCTGGACCAGCGCGGTGGCCTGCGGGCTGACCCGGGCCTGCTCCTCGAACACGGCCTGCACCGAACGGCCGTCGAAGGTCTCGTGCGCGGCGCCGCTCCAGGTGGTGAGGACGAGGTCCCGCTCCTCGGCGTCCAGCAGGTCGATGCCGGCCACCGCCGCGTCCGGGTCCGCGACCACGGCCGCCAGCAGCCGGAGCAGTCGCGCGGTCATCGCCGCGACGGTCGACCGGTCGTACAGGTCGGTGGCGAACTCGACGTCCCAGCGCAGGCCGCCGGCCGCGTCCTCCTCCACGAAGAACGTCAGGTCGAACTTGGCGGCGCGCTTCTCCAGCGGGTACTGCTCGGCCGCGGCGCCCGGGAACTCGTAGACGCCGTCGATGTTGTTCTGCAGTACGAGCATGGTCTGGAAGAGCGGGTGCCGGGCGGTGGAACGGGCCGGGTTGACGGCCTCGACGATGCGCTCGAACGGGAGTTCCTGGTGCGCGAACGCGTCGAGGTCGACGGCCCGGACGCGGTCCAGGAGTTCGCGGAAGGTGGGGTCGCCGGAGACGTCGGTGCGCAGGACGAGGGTGTTGACGAAGAAGCCGACCAGGTCGTCCAGGGCCTCGTCGTTCCGGCCCGCGATGGCGCTGCCGAGCGGGATGTCCGTCCCGGCGCCGAGCCGCGACAGCAGCGTGGCCACCGCCGCGTGCAGGACCATGAACAGGGTCGTGCCGCTCTCCCGGGCCAGGGCGGACAGTCCGGCGTTCAGTTCCGGGGTGACCAGGGCGGTCACGACCTCGCCCCGGTGCGAGGCGACGGCCGGCCGGGGGTGGTCCAGCGGAAGCGCCAACTCCTCGGGGAGACCGTCGAGTTGCTTCGACCAGAAGGCGATCTGGCGGGCGGCCGGCCCGTCGGCGTCGTCCTCCGCGCCCAGCAGCTCCCGCTGCCACAGCGTGTAGTCGGCGTACTGGACGGGCAGCGGGGCCCAGTCGGGGGCGAGGCCGTCGACCCGGGCGGCGTAGGCGGTGGAGAGGTCACGGGCCAGCGGGGCCAGCGACCAGCCGTCACCGGCGATGTGGTGCAGCACCAGCACCAGCACGTGGTCGTCCTCGGCCGACGCCAACAGCTCGGCCCGGAACGGGAATTCGGTGGCCAGGTCGAAGGCGTGGGCGGTGGCGAGGGCGACCCGGCCGGCCAGCTCCGCCGCCGTCACGGCCGCCGTGACCAGCGGGATCTCCGCACGCGGTGCGATCTCCTGGTGCGGCTCGCCGTCCACCGCCGGGTAGCGGGTGCGCAGGGCCTCGTGCCGGCCCGCCACATCGGCCAGTGCCGCCCGCAGCGCGTCCTCGTCCAGCGGGCCGCGCAGCCGCAGCGCCAGCGGGATGTTGTACGTCGCCCCGCCCTGCTCCCACTCCCGCAGGAACCACAGCCGCTGCTGCGCGTACGACAGCGGCAGCGGCTCCGGCCGGACGGCCGCGGCGGTCAGCGCCGGGCGCCGGCGGTCGGCCGTGCCGCCGTCCCGCAGCAGGGCGGCGAGGCCGGCCACGGTCGGGTCGCGGAAGAACACCGCGAACGGCACCTCGGCGCCCAGGGCGGCCCGGATCCGGCTGACCAGCTTCATGCCGAGCAGCGAACTGCCGCCCAGGTCGAAGAAGTTCTGGTCGATGCCGACCCGCTCCCGGCCCACCAGCTGGGCGAACAGCGCGCACAGCACCTCCTCCTCGGCCGTGCGCGGGCCGCGCAGCCCGGCGGTCGGCTCGGCGGCCGGCGCGGGCAGCGCGTTGCGGTCGACCTTGCCGTTGGAGTTGAGCGGCAGTGCGTCGAGCACCACGAAGGCGGACGGGACCATGTACTCGGGCAGCGACGCGGCGGCGTGCACCCGCAGTTCGGCGGTGTCGAGGGTGGCGCCGTCGGTGGGGACGAGGTAGGCGACCAGCCGCTGGTCGCCGGGCCGGTCCTCCCGGACGACGACGGTGTGCAGACCGACGCCCGGGAACCCGGCCAGCGCGGCGGTGATCTCGCCGAGTTCGATCCGGAAGCCGCGGATCTTCACCTGGTGGTCGGCGCGGCCGACGAACTCCAGGGTGCCGTCGGGGAGCCAGCGCACCAGGTCACCGGTGCGGTACAGCCGGGCGCCGGGCTCGAACGGGCTGGCCACGAAGCGCTCGGCGGTCAGCACCGGACGGGCGGCGTAGCCGCGGGCCTGTCCGTCGCCGCCCAGGTACAGCTCACCGGTCACGGCCGGCGGGACCGGGCGCAGGGCGTCGTCCAGGACGTACGCGCGCGTGTTGTCCATCGGGCGGCCGATCGGCACGGTGGCGCCGAGCCGGTCCGAGGCGCGGATCGGCAGGAAGGTCGCGAAGGTGGTGGTCTCGGTGGGGCCGTAGCCGTTGACCAGCTCGATGTCCGGGCAGGCGTCGAGGACGCGCCGGACGGCGGTCGGCGAGCCGGCCTCGCCGCCGCTCCACACCTGGCGCAGGGTGCGGAAGGCGGTCGGGTCCTCCTCGGCGATCAGGTTGAACAGCGCGGTGGTGATGAAGGCGCCGGTGATGCCGTGCTCCTCGGCCAGCCGGCGCAGCAGCGGGGCGTCGAGTTGCCCGGCGGGGGCGAGGACGGTCTGCCCGCCGGTGAGCAGCGGCACCCAGAGCTCGTAGGTCAGCGCGTCGAAGGCGTGCGAGGAGTGCATCAGCACCCGGTCCTGGGCCTCGTCGTCGAACGCGCGGTCGGCGGCGAGGGCGATGACGTCGCGGTGGCTGACGGCCACGCCCTTGGGCGCGCCGGTGGAGCCGGAGGTGAACATCACGTACGCCAGCCGGGCGGGCTCGATGGGCGCGGTCCCGGGCGCGGTGTCGGGGTACCCGGCGACGGTCGGGTCGGCGTCGACCACCAGGGTGCGGACCAGGTCGTCGAAGGTGCCGCCGGGGGTGGTGGCCAGGTCGGTCAGCAGGACGGGGGCGCCGGTCTGCTCGACGACCGAACGGATCCGGGCCTCGGGGTAGGTGGCGTGCAGCGGGACGTACACGCCGCCCGCCTTGAGCACGGCCAGCAGGGCGACGACCAGGTCGGCGGAGCGCTCCATCAGCACCGCGACGGCGGTCTCCGGGCCGACGCCCAGGTCGAGCAGGCGGTGCGCGAGCCGGTTGGCGCGGCGGTCGAGCTCGGCGTAGCCGATCGGGCCGTCCTCGGTGCGCAGGGCGACGGCCTCGGGGGCGCGGCGCACCTGGCGGGCGAAACCGGCCACGATGTTCGCGGCGCGGTCGTCCGTGGCCACGGCGGTGTCGTTCCACTCTGTGACCACGGTGTGTCGCAACTGCCCGTCCAGCAGGTCGACTTCGTCGGCGGTGCGGTCGGCGTCGCCCTGGCCGGCGGACTCCAGGAAGGCGAGCAACGAGCGGTGCAGCAGGGCGAGTTCGGGCGCGGAGACGGCGGCGGGGGCGGCCCGCAGGGTGAGCCGGCGGCTGGTCGGCTCCAGCGCGACGGTCAGGCCCTCGGCGCCCTCGGGGCCCTCGGGACTCTCGGCGCCGGGCGCGGTGCCGGTCGCGGTGCCGGCTACCGGGTCGGGCCGGTCGAGGAGGACCAGCGGTCCCGCCGCCCCGTACCCGGAGCGCCGCTGCGGGAGCAGCGCGGACAGCGCCTCCGGGGAGACGCCGCCGTGCTCCAGCGCCTCGGCGATCCCGGCCGCGGCCTGCCCGACCAGGTCCGGGAGGGCGGTGCCGGGCGCGGTGTCGAGCCGGACGGGCAGGGCGCGGTGGCCGGGGGCCGGAACGGCGACGAGCTGGTCGGACTCGGGCTGGATCCGGCTGAGGAAGGCGGCGGTGAGGGCCGCCAGTACCGCGTGCGGGCCGGTTCCGGCCCGGGCGGCCAGCCGGTGCAGTCCGGCCACCGAACCGTCCGTCAACTTCCCTGTCACGGAGGCCGGTTCACGGTCCACCCCGGTGACGGGCAGCAGCGGTCCGGCCTGCTCGGTGCGTCCGGCAAGCCGCTCCTGCCACCACTGCTGCTCGTCACGATCGGCCGACATCTCGCTCACTCCGCCTTCTCTGCTGCTGACTCGGGGAATCGGGGGTTCGGTTCGTGGGAATGCTGGGGTCTCCGGGATTCCGGAGGATTTCCGGGGCCGGCGGTTCCGGTGCCGGGCGGTACGCGACGACCGGCCCGGAACGCCGTGCATTCGGAACGCCGTATTCGGAACGCCGTCATCGGAGACGCCCCGAACCGGAAACGTCCGAACCGGAAAATACCGGCACGGAACGGCCGAAGCGGAAACGGAACGGCCGAATCGGAATCCCCGGTACGGGATTTCCGGCGGACCGTCACGGACCGGGGCCGCGGCCCCGGAACGACCGGCTCAGGCGGAGTGGACGCCCGGGATCTTGGGGTAGGCGCTGGCCTGCCAGATGTACTCGACGCCGGTGATGTACCGGGTGAGCCGCTCGAATCCGATGCCGAATCCGGCGCTGCCCGGAATTCCCTCCCGGACCATGTCCAGGTACCAGCCGTACTTCGCCGGGTTCTCCCCGGTCTCCCGCATGCGGGTCACGATGCGGGCGTACTCGTACTCGCGCTCGCTGCCGCTGGCCAGCTCGCCGAAGCCCTCGGGGGCCAGCAGGTCGAAGTTGCGCAGCACGCCGGGCTGCTCGCGGTCCTCGCGGTCGTAGAAGCCGCGCGAGCCCTTGGGGTAGTCGGTGACGAAGAACGGACGGGAGGCCTCGCGGGAGATCTTGGCCTCGGACGCCCAGTCGATCTCGGCGTGCGGGTCGCCGTCGACCCGGGCGATCGCGTCGGTGTGGGTGATCATGTCGAAGGGGTTTTCCAGCAGGTCGGCGAAGGCCTCGGGGTCCCGGCCGAGCTCCTTGAGTTCGCCCGGCATCGTGGTGGTGATCTCGCGGACCGCGGCCACCACGACGCCCTGGGCGACCGCCATGATCTGCTCGCGGGTGAACCCGGCCACCTCGACGTCGATCTGGTGGAACTCCGCGAGGTGCCGGCTGGTGTTCGCCGTCTCCGGCGGCTCCAGGCGGATGTTCGGGGCGATGCAGAAGATCTTGTCGAAGGCGTGCAGCGCGGCCTGCTTGTAGAGGATGGCGCTGGTCATGAGCTTGTACCGGCGCCCGTAGTAGTCGATGTCCACCTGCTTGGCGCCCCGGCAGCCCGGGTCGGTCACCGGGCCGATGACCGGCGCGTGCAGCTCGGTGAATCCGGACTCGTCGAGATGGCGGCGGATCGCCATCAGCATGCGGTGCTGAATTCGCAGCACGGTGCGGGTGGTTTCGGAGGAGAGGTGTTCCCGGGGAGTTCCGGGAAGTGGCCGCTCCGCCGTCCCGATCGGTGATTCCTGCTGCTCGTGCTCGGACATGCCGCGGCCCTCGCTTCTTTGTGGGGCTTCTTTGTGGGAATTCCTGCTGGAATGAACCTAGGGGCTGGAATTCCGGTGGAGCGGCAGTTGCGGGCGGCAGCTTCCCGGTGCGTTTAGCGATCGGGTGGGGGCGGGTACGGTCGGTCGGGACGGGTACGGGTGGGGGCGGCCGGGGCGGGCTCAGGCCTGGTCGAGCCGGCGCTCCAGGAACGCGACGCCCCGGTCGACGGTGACCAGCCGCCAGTTCTGCTTGGCCATGTCGTTGAGCGCCTCGGCCCAGTCGCCGTCCCCGGAGTCGGTGGACAGCGCTTCGAGGAGCATCGTGGCGTACTCGTACTCGGATTCCCTTGGCACGAGCCTGAGGTCCATCAGTTCGGAGCGGTCGATGTCGGGGCACGGTCGGGCGGCCCGCTCGAAGACCTCGCGGCGTTCGGCCTTGAGCCGCAGGGCGTCGGCGAGCATGCGTACGGTGTCGCGTCTGGGTCGTTCGGCACGACCGCGTTCTAGGTCCCGGATGGCGCGGACGCTCATCGCGGAGAAGTCGGCGAGCTGCTGCTGGGTCATCCCTTCCTCGGCGCGGTAGAGCTGGAGAAGGGATCCGAAACGGTTCACCTTGTGCGGCGTTTGCACTGCCCCTCCACAGGATGGCTGGTACGAGGTGTCGGTGGTGGCGGGCTGCCCGGTGGTCCGGGTGGGCCCGGTGGTCCGGGGTGGGTCCGGGCGGCCCGGGATGTCCGGGCGGCTCGGATCCGTGCGGTGGCCGCGCCGGACGCGCGGGGCGCGGGCCGCCCGGTCGGGGGCCGCGCGCGGACATGCCTGCGCCGCCCCGGGGCGAGGCCGGTTGCGGCCTGCACCACCCGGGGCGTCGCGGGCCGGGTGACGGCGGAATGCGGACGGACCGCTACCGGGCGCACCGCGTGGGCGGGTGCACCGCGGGGCCGGGCGCACCGCGCCGGCGGGGCGGATCGGGGGCGGTCACACGGTCGGCAGGAACAACGTGGACAGCGGAAACGACATTGTGAAGGACGTGACAGATGTGAACTGTGGGACCAGTGGGACCCATGGGACCCATGGGACCGGCGCGAGGCCTCGTCGGGCGTCGCCGGGTGGCGTTCGCTTCGGCACATGGCCGGTTCACGCCTACGGTTGTCCGCACACCATGTGGTAGACGAGGTTCCGGATCACCGGTCGGATCCGGCCGTCCGGGGCGGTCGGGAGGGTAAGGGCGAGGCAAAGGTGACGGGCGGGGTCCGGTCAGTCCCAGCCGGTGGTCTTGGTGGGGTCGCCGGTCGGCGTCGGGGCGGGCGCCGGGACCTGCGGAACGCTGGTGGTGGCGGTCTCCCCGGTGGCCGCGGCCACGTTGCCGGCGGTGGCCCCGGAGTCGGGGGAGTCCGCGGAGGCGGCGATGGTGAGTCCGAGAACCGGGGTGGCGACAAGGGCGAGCACGACGGCGGACGTGGCAAGCGACAGGCGACGGAACACGGCGGACCTCTCCTGAAACGTGGTGTGGGTCTGACAGGCGGGAGCACGTGCGGTGGTGCTTGGGCGGTCTCGGCCGAAGGGCTGCTCGGCGCTTCGGCCCCGGCCCGGGCCCCGCTCTCGCGGGGGCTGCTCCCCGGCCGGTGACATCAGATTCCCGTGCCTGCGGGGCTCTTCGCTAGCTCTGGTCCGTGTCCTGAACCGGCAGTCGCATAGTCCGTCCATCGCGACCGGGGAGTTCGAGGAGGCGGTTGAAGTACTCGGCCACCAGAGCGGCCGAACAGCCCAGGAGGAAGGCGTGCCGGAAGACCGGTTCGGCTGCCAGCGCGCACTCGGAGACCCGCTGCGCGATGCACTCGGCGGCGACCAGCGAGGGAGCGGTGACGTACAGGCTGACCGTGACCGATCCGGCGCCCAGAAGGTGCACGCAAAGGTGTTCGACCCCCGTTCGCGGACTGGCGTGACGGAGTAACGCGTCCGTCAACTGCTGTGGCTCGGTGGGCTCTGCGGGGAGTTGTATCCGCACGTGAACAAGATGCACCCGTCGAGCTTGCGACCGTGGTCGGTGAGGGACAACCCGAGCCCGAGGCCGCTGTATGCAGGGTCATAAACCGGCCAGTGTCACCCAGGGCCCGGCCATTACGCCCCGGTTCGAGGAGGTTGGCCGCTACCGAAGCGTTGTTCGACATGTTTTGATGCGAAGCTCGTGGCGAAAGCGTGACGCAAGGGGGTGAGCTTCGTGCTGGATGCACTGGGCCTGGATGACGTCTGCACGAACGTCTACCGGGCACTTCTCGCGAATCCGGACGCCGGTCCGGGGGAGCTCTGCATCCTCCTTGGAATGGCCGAGATCGATCTGCGCGCCGCACTGGACAAGCTCGGTGCGCTGGCGCTGATCCGTCCGTCCTTCGACGAGCAGCGGGTCTACCGCGCGGTCGACCCGGAGCTCGGGCTCCAGGCGCTGATCGACCGTCAGCAGCAGCGACTGGCCGCCGAGCAGCAGCGGGTCGAGCAACTGCGCCTGGCGGCGGTCCGGCTGGCGGCCGACCTGGCGGCGCACCGGCCGCGGCACAGCGTGCCGGACATCGAGCGGCTGGACGGGATCACCGAGATCCGCGACCGGATCCGGGTCCTGGTGCAGGCGGTGCAGGGCGAGGTGATGACGCTGGCCCCCGGCGGCGCCCAGAGCGCGGCCAGCATGGAGGCCGCCAAGCCGCAGGACGAGGAACTGCTGTGCCGCGGCGTGCGGATGCGGACCCTCTACCTGGACAGCGTGCGCAACAGCCCGGCCACGGTGGGGTACGCGAAGTGGCTGTCGGAGCTGGGCGGTGAGGTCCGGACGGCGCCCTCGCTGCCGATCCGGCTCATGATCATGGACCGCAGCGTGGCGATCGTGCCCACCGACGGCGAGAACAGCGCCGCCGGCGCGCTGGTGCTGACCGGGAACGGTACGCTGACCGCGCTCTGCGCACTGTTCGACTCCATCTGGGACCAGGGCGTCCCGCTGGGCTCGGCCACCCGGGACCGCGACGGGCGCGGACTGACCTCGCAGGAGGCCGAGGCGCTGCGGATGCTCGGCCAGGGGCTGACCGACGAGGCGGTGGCCAAGCGCCTGGGCGTCTCACCGCGCACCGCCCGGCGGATCGCCGCCGACCTGATGGAACTGCTCGGCGCCCGCAGCCGCTTCCAGGCGGGCACCCGCGCGGTGGCCCGGGGCTGGCTGACCGGCGAGGAGTGAGCCGGCGGCCGGGCGGCACCGGCACCACTGTCGTACCCGAACCGGTGCGGCGCCGCTCCGGAGGCCGGTACGACTGCCGTACCCGGACCGCTGCGATTGCGCACCGGTGGTCCGCAACCGTCACACCGGCACCGGCAGGGCGCAACTGCCCCCGCGAACTGCCGCTGCCACGGCCCGGACCTCCCTAGAGTTTGCGGCCGGCCAAGGACGGGGGGCGCCCGCTCCTGTTGCCTGCGCCCGAAGTCCCGGTCGTCCGACCCTTCCGACTCTGGAGAGGCTTCATGAAGCACACCCGACTCACCGCCACCGGCGCGGCCGCACTCATCGCGGCCGGTCTCGCCGTCGCCGGCGCCGCCCCGGCGAGCGCCGCCCCCGCCAAGGCCGAGCGCATCACCTCGGCCCAGCAGCTGCAGCAGAGCCTCCAGCAGGCGATCGCGCTGGAGCAGACCCAGTCCGGCCGGCTGAGCACGGGCCCGGTGGGCCGCGCCGCGCAGCTGAGCTCCAACCCCGTCGGCCGGGTCGCCCAGGAGAGCGTGGCGGCCGGTCCCGAGCTCCCCGCCTGCTGACCCGGAGGTGAGCACCGTGGGAACCGACGAGTCCACTCCCTCCTGGTGTCCGAGCGGCGATCCGAACGCCCCCGAGGCGGTCGTCCTCGGAGTGCGTTCCGGTGCGGACGGCCAGGTCGCCTACCTGGCCGAGCCGGTGCCGGCGGGCGACGTGCTCGGTGCCGTCCCGGCGGGGATCTCCCCGACCCGGGTCCTGCGGTTCGCGTCGCACTGCGTCTCGGACTGCATCAACCGTTCGGGGAACGACTGCACCCTGGTCGACCGGGTGCTGACCCTCCCGTCGGCGGGCGAGTCCCGCGCGGTTCCCCGGTGCCACCTGCGGACGGACTGCCAGTGGTGGCGTCAGCGGGGCGTGGACGCCTGCCACCGGTGTCCGGCCGTCTCCACCCAGCACTACCAGGGCGACGAACTGAACGAGCTGGTGGCCGATCCGGCCACCACGCCCGAGCAGCTGGCGGCCTGGATCGCGGAGGCCGACTGACCGGAGCGGCTCCCCGCACCCGGTCCGGACGACACGACGGCGGGGCGGACCCGGATCACCACCCGGGCCCGCCCCGCCGTCGCGCTGTCGTGCCGTTGCGGCGCCCTGCCCGGCGCCTCAGTGCCCGTCGGCGGGGACGGTGCCGAGGCGGCCGGCCTGGAAGTCCTCCATGGCCTGCTGGAGCTCCCGGTGGCTGTTCATCACGAACGGGCCGTAGTGGGCGACGGGTTCACGGATCGGGAGGCCGCCGAGGAGGACGACCTCGAAGTTGTTGTCACGGGAGTCCTGCTTCTCGTCGGCGCGCAGGGTGATCGAGTCGCCGTCGCCGAAGACGACGGCCTGGCCCCGGTGGAAGGGGCGGTGCTCGGTGCCGGCCGAGCCGTTGCCGGCGAGGCCGTAGGCGAGGGCGTTGAAGTCGGTGCGCCAGGGCAGGGTGACCTGGGCGCCGGGGCTGACCGAGGCGTGGATCATGGTGATCGGGGTGAAGGTGGTGCCCGGGCCCTGGTGGCCGTCCAGCTCACCGGCGATGACGCGCAGCAGCGCGCCGCCGTCCTCGGTGCTGAGCAGCTTGACGCTGCCGCCGCGGATGTCCTGGTACTTCGGGGCGATCATCTTGTCCGAGGCGGGCAGGTTCACCCACAGCTGGAGGCCGTGGAAGAGGCCGCCGGACTTCACCAGGGACTCCGGCGGGGTCTCGATGTGCAGGAGGCCGGAGCCGGCGGTCATCCACTGGGTGTCGCCGTCGGTGATGGTGCCGCCGCCGCCGTGCGAGTCCCGGTGGATGAACGTTCCGTCGATGATGTACGTGACGGTCTCGAAGCCGCGGTGCGGGTGCCAGGGGGTGCCCTTGGGCTCGCCGGCCGCGTAGTCCACCTCGCCCATCTGGTCCATCATGATGAACGGGTCGAGGTACTTCTGGTTGATCTTGGCGAAGGCGCGGCGGACGGGGAAGCCCTCGCCCTCGTAGCCCTCGGGGGCGGTGGCCACGGTGAGGACCGGCCGCGCGCTCGTGACGGCGGGGTCCGGCGCGGTGACGCGCGGGAGGGTCAGCGGGTTGTCGACGGTCACGGCGGGCATGTCGGCCTCCTTCGAGGGGGGTACTGCGGCCTGTGTCCAACAGATTAGTTCAATCCTCAACAACAAGCAAGTTGAAAATTGAACTATGTAGTGACGAAGGAGCGCCGGGCTCCTCCCCTCCAGAGTGGACTAGCCGTACATCCGGCGCATGGTGAAGTCGACCATCTGCTCGACGGCCTTGGCGTCGAACACCATCCGGTGCTCGCCCTCCATGTCCAGCGCGAAGCCGTAGCCGGTCGGCAGCAGGTCCAGCACCTCGGCGCCCGAGACGGTGAAGTGCTTGGAGTCCTTGCCGGCGTAGCGGCGCAGCTCCTTCAGCGAGCTGAACATCGGGATCACCGGCGTCGGCGTGTTGTGCAGCGCGAGGAAGCCGGGGCGCTCGCCGCGCGGGCAGTGCACCTTCGAGGTGATGAAGATCGCCTGGAAGTCCTCGACCGCCATCGAGCCGGTGGTGAAGGCCCGGACGGCGTCCGCCAGCGAGGGCGGGGACGGCTCGGGGTAGAGGGACTGCTGGTCGGCCTGCGGCTGAGCGCCGTAGGCGTCCGGTCCGGGCATGCCGTTCATGCCCGGCTGCGGTCCCGCCTGCTGCTGGTAGGGGTCGCCCGGGTATGCGTTCTGGTCATATCCGTACACACGGACAGGCTAGCGGGAGCGCACCCGCCCGCGCTGGCGCCGATCCTGACAAGGAGTGGTCGCCCGGACTGTGGGACGTGACCACGTTCATAGCGGATTCACCGTCGAGGGCTTGCCCAAGTTACCGCTGGGTAGCATCATGATGCCTACTGGTGGGTATCGGGACGCCGGAACGCGGCGGTCTCCCGGAAGCGACGAACCGGAGAAAACGGCCATGGGTCACTACAAGTCCAACCTGCGTGACGTGGAGTTCAACCTCTTCGAGGTGTTCGGCCGCGAGCAGGTCTACGGCACCGGACCGTTCGCGGACATGGACGTCGAGACCGCGAAGAACATCCTCAGCGAGATCGCGCGCCTGGCCGAGAACGACCTCGCGGCGTCCTTCACCGACACCGACCGCAACCCGCCGGTCTTCGACCCGGAGACCAACACCGCGCCGATCCCGGCCGCGTTCAAGAAGAGCTACCAGACCTTCATGGACGCCGAGTGGTGGCGCCTGGGCATCCCGGAGTCGATCGGCGGCCAGGTCACCCCGAACTCGCTGATCTGGGCCTTCGCCGAGCAGATCCTGGGCTCCAACCCGGCCATCTGGATGTACTCCTCCGGCCCGGCCTTCGCCGGCGTCATCGCCGACGAGGGCACCGAGGAGCAGCTGGAGGTCGCCAAGCGGATGACCGACCGCCTCTGGGGCTCCACCATGGTCCTCACCGAGCCCGACGCTGGCTCGGACGTGGGCGCCGGCCGCACCAAGGCGATCCGCCAGGAGGACGGCTCCTGGCACATCGAGGGCGTGAAGCGCTTCATCACCTCGGGCGAGCACGACATGTCCGAGAACATCATCCACATGGTGCTGGCCCGCCCCGAGGGCGGCAAGCCCGGCACCAAGGGCCTGGGCCTGTTCATCGTCCCGAAGTTCGACTTCGACTGGGAGACCGGCGAGCTCGGCGAGCGCAACGGCGCCTACGCCACCAACGTCGAGCACAAGATGGGCCTCAAGGCCTCGAACACCTGCGAGATGACCTTCGGCGCCAAGCACCCGGCCAAGGGCTGGCTGCTCGGCGAGAAGGTCGACGGCATCCGCCAGATGTTCAAGATCATCGAGTTCGCCCGCATGATGGTCGGCACGAAGGCCATCGCCACGCTCTCCACCGGCTACCTGAACGCCCTGGAGTACGCCAAGGAGCGCGTGCAGGGCGCCGACATCTCGCAGTTCCTGGACAAGACCGCCCCGCGCGTCACCATCACCCACCACCCCGACGTGCGCCGCTCGCTGCTCACCCAGAAGGCCTACGCCGAGGGCATGCGCGCGCTGGTCCTGTTCACCGCGTCCACCCAGGACGACATGATGGCCGCCAAGCTGCGCGGCGAGACCGACGAGGCCGCCGAGCGCCTCAACGACCTGCTCCTGCCGATCGTCAAGGGCTACGGCTCGGAGAAGTCCTACGAGCAGCTCGCCCAGTCCCTGCAGACCTTCGGTGGCTCCGGCTACCTGCAGGAGTACCCGATCGAGCAGTACATCCGCGACGCCAAGATCGACACCCTGTACGAGGGCACCACCGCGATCCAGGGCCAGGACTTCTTCTTCCGCAAGATCGTCAAGGACGGCGGCCAGGCGCTCACCGCGCTGTCCGAGCAGATCCAGAAGTTCATCGGCTCCGCCGCCGGCGGCGACGCCCTCGCCACCGAGCGCGAGCTCCTCGCCAAGGCCGCCGGTGACCTGGAGGCCATCATCGGCAAGCTGCTGGCCGACCTGTCCTCGGTCGAGCAGGACGTCAAGAACATGTACAAGGTGGGCCTCAACACCACCCGCCTGCTGATGGTCTCCGGCGACGTCGTGGTCGGCTGGCTGCTGCTGCGCCAGGCCGCGGTGGCCCTGGCCAAGCTGGAGGCCGGCGCCTCCGAGAAGGACATCCCCTTCTACCAGGGCAAGGTCGCGGCGGCCCGCTTCTTCGCCAAGAACGTCCTGCCGACCGTCGCCCCGCAGCGCGTGATCGCCGAGGCCATCGACAACGAGATCATGGAGCTCGCGGAGGAGGCCTTCTAGGCCTGCCACCCTTCCGACCGCCTGACACACCCTCACACCGAAGGGCCCGGCTGCCACCGGGCCCTTCGGTGTTGTGCGGGGGCGGTGCCCGTGCGCTGCGGTCCTTCGGCCGGGGGGAGTTGGCGCGCGGCGGTCCACGGCCGTGTCCGGGTTCCGCACCCGTCGCCGGGTACCGAATGCCGTGTCCGTGTACGGGCATATGCTCAAGGTGCGAAGCCGATCCCCCATCCGGCTTCGGCCCTCCCTCGACCCTGGAGCAGTATGTCGACCGCCGCCCGCCGGGCATTCTTCGACCGGACGCACACCGACGATCTGATGGCGTTCCTCGGCACCTCGCCGTCCCCGTACCACGCGGTGGCGAGCGCCGCCGAGCGGCTGGAGAAGGCAGGCTTCCGACAGGTCGCCGAGACGGATGCCTGGGACGGCTCCGTCGGTGGGCGCTACCTGATCCGCGGCGGCGCGCTGATCGCCTGGTACCTGCCGGAGGGGGCCGGGCCCGAGACCCCGTTCCGGATCGTCGGCACCCACACGGACTCGCCCAACCTGCGGGTCAAGCCGCTGCCGGACACCGGCTCGGCCGGCTGGCGGCAGGTCGCGGTGGAGATCTACGGCGGCGTCCCGCTGAACACCTGGCTGGACCGGGACCTCGGCCTCTCCGGCAGGCTCGCGCTCAAGGACGGCACGGTCCGGCTGGTCCAGCTGGACGAGCCGCTGCTGCGCGTGCCGCAGCTCGCCATCCACCTGGACCGCCAGGTCAACGAGGGCATGAAGCTCGACAAGCAGCGCCACCTCACCCCGATCTGGGGCCTCGGCCCGGTCGACGAGGGCGGGCTGATCTCCTACGTCGCCGAGCGGGCCGGCCTGGCCGCCGACGACGTGGTCGGCTGGGACCTCATGACGCACGACGTCCAGCCCGCCTCCTACCTCGGCCGGGACCGCGAGCTGCTGGCCGGCCCGCGCCTGGACAACCTGCTCTCCGTGCACGCGGCCACCGCCGCGCTGGTCGCCGTCGCCTCCGCGGACGGCGCCGCCGAGCTGCCGTACATCCCGGTGCTGGCCGCCTTCGACCACGAGGAGACCGGCAGCGAGTCCGACACCGGCGCGCAGAGCCCGCTGCTCGGCAACGTCCTGGACCGCACGATCCACGCGCGCGGCGGCACCACCGAGGACCGCGCCCGGGCGCTGGCCGGCACCGTCTGCCTCTCCTCGGACATGGGCCACGCCGTCCACCCGAACTACAGCGAGCGGCACGAGCCGGGCCACCACCCGGTGCCGAACGGCGGGCCGATCCTCAAGGTCAACGTCAACAACCGCTACGCGACCGACGGCGTCGGCCGGGCGGTGTTCGCGGCCGCCTGCGAGCGGGCGGGGGTGCCGTGGCAGTCCTTCGTCTCCAACAACGCCATGCCCTGCGGTACGACGATCGGTCCGATCACGGCGGCGCGGCTGGGCATCAAGACGGTGGACTGCGGCATCGCGGCGCTGTCCATGCACTCGGCGCGCGAGCTGTGCGGCGCCGAGGACCCGTACCTGCTGGCGAGCGCGATCAAGGCCTTCCTGGAGGGCTGAGCGCGCCGACCGCGAGGGGCCCGGTGGAAGGACGACCGTCCTTCCACCGGGCCCCTCCCGGTTCCGCAGGGGGTGTCCCGGGCCCGGTCGCTCCACGCCCGGGTGCTTTCGCGCCCGGATGCTCCGCGCCCCGATGCTTCCGCGCCCGGTTACTCCATGCCCGGTTACTCCATGCCCGCCAGGACCAGCGGGAGGCGGCGGGCGCCGTCGGCGACCAGCTTCACCGGCACGCCCCAGTCCTGCTGGTGCACGTGGCAGGCGGGGTACTCGATCTCCGGGTCGTCGTCGCAGGAGGCCGCCATCGCGGACACGTGCAGCACGCCCTCGGCGACCTCGTCGGAGAGCACCAGCTCGCGGGAGAGGTCGCTGTCCGCGCCCGCACCGGAGACCAGCAGTTCGGGCGGGGTCGCGCTGACCAGCAGCCGGGTGGACGGGCCGTAGCGCTCGTCCAGCTTCTGGCCGCTCGGCGCCGAGAAGACCACGTCCAGCCGGAAGGCGCCCGGCGCGACCTCGGTGGCGGCGCGCCGGGTGCGGTGCGCCACCGGCTCGACCCGCACCGCCTCCTCCGGCAGCCGCAGCCTGGTCAGCCGGTGCCGGGCCGACTCGACCACCACGATGTCGCCGTCCACCAGCACCGCCCCGGAGGGCTCGCGCAGGTCGGTGGCCAGCGTGCTGACCTCGCCGCTCGCCGGGTCGAAGCGGCGCAGCGCGTGGTTGTAGGTGTCGCTGACGGCCACCGAGCCGTCCGGCAGCACGGTGACGCCCAGCGGGTGCTGGAGCAGGGCCTGGCCGGCCGCGCCGTCCCGGTGCCCGAAGTCGAACAGCCCGGTGCCGACGGCGGTCTCGACCGTCCCTGTTTCACGTGAAACCCAGCGCAGCGAGGAGGTCTCCGAGTCGGCGACCCACAGCCTCCCGCCGTCCGCCGAGACCGCCAGCCCGGACGGCTGGGCGAACCAGGCCTCGGCGAGGGGCCCGTCCACCAGGCCCTCGTTGGTGGTGCCCGCCGCGACCCCGACCGTGCCGGCCGCCGGGTCGTACGCCCACAGCTGGTGCACGCCGGCCATCGCGATCCACACCCGGCCGTCGAACCAGGCGACGTCCCACGGCGAGGAGAGGTCCACCTCGCGCGCCGGGCCCTCGGTGGCCGAGCCCTGCCACCACTGCCGGCCGGTCCCGGCCAGCGTCGTCACGCTGCCGTCGGCCAGCCGCAGCCCGCGCAGGGCGTGGTTGACGGTGTCGGCGACGACCACGTCGTAGTCGTACGGGTGGCCCTCCGGCAGCAGCGCCAGCCCCTGCGGCTCGCTGAACCGCGGACTGGTGCCGTCCACCAGGCCGCGCTGCCCGTCACCGATCCGGCGCACCACCGTCTCGCCGTCCTCGGCCAGCTCGACCAGCGAGTGGTGGCCGGAGTCGGCGACCAGGAAGTGGCCGTTCGGCAGCCGCACCGCCTTGCCCGGGAACTTGAGGTCCCCGGCCGTCGCCTCCGGCGCCACGTACGGGCCGTCGCCGCGCCGCAGCGTGCCCTTCGCGGCGTGCTCGGCCTCCAACTCCTCGACCAGCCGGGCGATCGCGTGCGCGTGCCCCTCCCCGGCGTGCTGCGCGACCACGTAGCCCTCCGGGTCGATCACCACCAGCGTGGGCCACGCCCGGACGGCGTACTGCTTCCAGGTCACCAGCGCCGGGTCGTCCAGCACCGGGTGGTGCACCTCGTACCGGGCGACGGCGTCCACCACGGCCTGGTGGTCCGCCTCGTGCACGAACTTCGGCGAGTGCACCCCGACGATCACCACGGTGTCGCGGTGCTTCTCCTCCAGCTCCCGCAGCTCGTCCAGGACGTGCAGACAGTTGATGCAGCAGAAGGTCCAGAAGTCCAGGATGGTGATCTTGCCCCGGAAGTCGGCGAGCGTGAGCTCCTTGCCGCCGGTGTTGAGCCATCCACCGGCGCCGACGAGTTCGGGGGCGCGTACACGTGCACGAGAAGCCATGCCCCAATCAAACCCCACGCCGCCCGTCCGCATTCCGGCGCTGGGGTGGTCACCGGTGCCGGCTGAGGTTCGGGCCGCCGGTCTAACCGAGGTAGGGAGAGGTCCGCTGCTCCAGGAAGTGCCTGAGCCGTAGGCGCTGGGTGTGGTGCATCGGCAGGTCGGCGATCTCCTCGGGGAGGACGAAGCGGAGGTCGGTGGACTCGTCGGAGATGCGCAGGGTGCCGCCGGTCACCCGGGCGGTAAAGCAGACGTTGAACTGCTGCCGCACCTCGCCGTCCGAGTAGGCGATGACGTGACGCGGGTCGGTGTAGGTGCCGACAAGGCCGGTGATCTCGACTTCCAGGCCGGTCTCCTCGAAGACCTCGCGCACGGCCGTACCCGGAAGCGACTCGCCGAGATCCATCGTCCCGCCGGGCAGGGCGTACAGGTCGTTGTCGACGCGTCGCTGGAGCAGGATGCGCCCGGCCTCGTCCGTCACGACGGCGGAGGCGGCGACCACCAGCCGGTTGGGCTTGGGGGCGTCGGGATCGTCGTAGTACTCGGTCCGTGCCACGGATCAGCTCTCCTCGACCGGCCGGGCGGTGCTCCACACCGCATCGAAGCTCGAAGCGTAGGTGTCGAAGAGCGTTCCCGCACCTGTCCGTCGAAGGTGCCAGACCGGCGCTCCGAAGGCGTTCACGCCCCACACGTGGGCGTTCACGAGCAACTGGTCGTCGGCCCGGTAGAGGCTGTTGTAGAGCGTGGTTCCGTGCGTGCGGATTTCGACGCCGGGCGTGCCGACGAGCGGCCGGCAGTGCATGAGGGCGAGCCTGCACCGGGACTCGATGCCGTGGCCGAACTTCTCCTCCTCCCCGCGCTGCCGCACGTTCTCGCTGTCGGGGTCGCCGATGGCGATCCGGACCGCACAGCCCTCGGCGGCGCGCTCCCGGAGCAGATCGTTGAGCCGTGGGTAGGCCTCGTGGAGGAAGACGGCGGCGTAGACCAGCACGTCGATGCGATCAGTGGCCTTCTCCAGCAAATCCACGATGACGGACACCGGTAGGTCGGCCCGCTGCTCGTACAGGGCCACCAGCTCAGGGCTTATCGCCCGCGCGGCGCGTGGCTGCCGCAGGCTCGGCCACAGCGCGAACATGTCTTCTCCCAGTACTTCGGCAGCCGCACGGGCCGTCCCCAGCCGGGGCGTCCGGTTCTGGTTGGCCCAGCGCTCAACCGACTTGGTGTCGACGCCGGCCTTGTCCGCCAGAGCGGCGCACGTCCAACCACCGGACGCCATGACGGCTTTCAGTCTCTCGTTCGGCATTTCGCGTGTCTCCCCGCAAAGCCCGGACCCTTGTAGGGACGTTGTACCGCGCGAGGGACGTTCTCAAGTGTCCCTTGCGCGAGGTTTCACCGTCCCGGGTCGCTGCCGGATCTTGGTGTGGACTCGCCGGGAGGAGGCCAATGATGGTGGACGACAGAGACACGCGGACGTTCTCCGAGCACAAGGCGGCACCTAGCGTGACGCTGGCCTCCTTCAACCCCCTCGACGACTACGACGCCGAGGTGTCGAGCCGGGTGGTTGCGCAGGGGACTTCTCGCGAGTGGCCTGCCTGTGCCTGTGGCGCGGATCTGTGTCCCGACACGGGGAATGCGGGGTCGTCCTGTGGCGGGGCGTAGCCGAATGAATCTGGTCGGCCGCATTCTGCCGCTCACGGCTGAGAGCGCCGCGGACGCCGGCCAGTGCCCCGGATGTGAACTCTTCGACGGCATGGCCGCGCAGTACCCGGACAACCCGACGATCCTGCGCAAGGTCGCCAAGTGGCGTGCCCAGCACGCGGACGACGGAGAGTGCCTGGCGGTGCGCGATGACGGATGAGTCCCTGGAGGTCCCGCAGGACTCAATGAAGCGCCCCAACGGAGCCGCTGAGCCTGTGGACCCGTTCAGGTGGATGAAGGCCCACCCGTGGCCTCCTCAGAACCCCGTCGAGCACCGGCGGGTTCTCACCCCGGAGGAGTCAGCGAGGCTCCGTTGACGGCCGAGCAGCGCGACCGGCGCACTGAGCTTCTGGCCCGGCTGCGCGAGGCGAACCACCCGTGGCGCTGAGCGCCTCACAGACCCCCGTGCCGTCCGTCTGGGGAAGGACCCGGCCGGTACGGGCAGCAAGGTGCACGACAGGCAGAGGAACGCCTCAGCCTGACCGACAGAGAGGGGAAGACCATGGGCAAGCGCGGCGGCGGGTCCGGCGACGGCAAGGGCGGCGGGCAGCAGGACGACAGCAACAAGGGCGCCGGGCACGGCGGCGGCGGGTCCGACGAGGGCGGCAACACGTCCGACGGCTCGTCCCCGGCGGGCGGCAGCGGCAAGTGACGGGCGAAACGCACAAGGAGGCGGGCCCCCAGGGGCTCGCCTCCGCGCTGATGGCCGGCGGCGCACTCTCTACGGACTGGCTCCCCTCCTTCAAGGCTGTACCCCGTGAGCTGTTCGTTCCGGACCGCATCTGGCCGGGCATCGCGGACGGCACCGAACAGAACCCCGTGGTGTACCGGTCGCAGGACCCCGAGGCATGGCGGAGGGCGGTCTACTCCGACATCCCGTTGACCACGCAGTGGGATGACGGGCAGCACCACGGAGACGGGCTCGGAACCACCCCGACATCGTCCAACTCCATGCCCACGATGGTCTTCTCGATGCTGCAAGATCTCGACGTGCGCCCGGGTGACAGGGTGCTGGAGATCGGCGCTGGCACAGGGTGGAACGCCGGTCTGCTGGCTCACCGCCTCGGCGACCCGAACGTCGTGACCGTCGAGTACGACCCGGACGTCGCACACGGTGCCCGGGAGCACCTGGACCGGGCCGGGTTCGCACCGACTGTCGTTGAGGGCGACGGGCGGCAGGGTTGGCCGGCCGGTGCTCCCTACGACCGGATCATCGCGACGTGCTCTCTGCTGGAGATCCCTCCGGCGTGGTTGGAGCAGTCGGCGCCCGGCGGAATCATCGTGGCGCCGTTCGGCACCGAGTACGGCGGCGAGCAAGTCGTCCGGCTGACCGTGAACGACGACGGGGCCGGCGCGAGCGGCAGGTTCACCCGCAGTTCTGCGTTCATGCGGCTGCGCCAGCAGCGTACGGACCGGCCCCCCTTCGAGGACTACCTCCGGGGGAAGGAGTGGCCCGCAGACGGGGCGAGAAGCACTACCGCGCTGGCGCCTCCGGACACGGGCGGGTGGTTCGAGCAGTTCGTCATCGGGGCGGCAGTGCCCGGGGCGTTCTGGCGGGCGGAGCGCTACGAAGACAGCGCGTACACGCTCTGGATCTACAGCCGGGACACCCGGTCGTGGGCCTCCGCCGACTACGAGCGGGGCCGCACGGAGTACGAGGTGTACCAGTCAGGTCCCCGGAACCTCTGGGACGAGGTGGAGGCCGCCTGGCATTGGTGGGACGACCAGAGCCGCCCCGGCTTCGACCGCTTCGGCGTCACGGTCACCCCGACCGGTCACACCGTGTGGCTCGACTCCCCGGAGAACCCGGTACCCGTCCGAGATTGATCACGTACCACCCGGGCCGTTCAATCCGATTCGAATGACAGGCGGCCGGATCTGAGCACGACGAAGCCCCCGGGGCCCTCACTCGGAGGGACTCCCGGGGGCACGGGTACTGCTGCGGACCTGTCGCAGTGCTCTCCCCGCCTCAGCCGGATCGGCTGGTGTCAGATGCAGATGATCACGGCGTCTGACCTCAGTGTCCGGCGCTGGTGAATCCGCGCGCCTTCGAGGACGGGCGAGCCGTCGTCCGGTGTCGTGCCAGCACCCGTGACACGACGCGTGGACGTTGATCTGTTCGCGCCTGCCACCGCTGCGGATCGGCTTCCTCCAGGCCGGTACAAGGGCAGACGCATGGCCTTTGCCGTCGCACCGCTGACGGCGCGACAGCACGTTCCCGAGCCCGATCTCGGCGACTCGCGCGGCGGTCTCGATCAGCAGTGGCGCGCGGTGCGGCGGTCGACCGTGCCACCGCCACAGGCCAGCGAGACAGCCGCCCCCCTTCGTCAGCACTTCCATGTCCAGCGCACCCCTACCCCCGACAGTCGCGGCCACTGCTGGGCAGAAGATCCGTGAACTGTCTGCTACCGCAGCGGTGTTGGCGGGGAGGAACTGGGAGACGGCCGGGATCGGCATTCCGGGCGTACCGGGTTCGGGGGGGCCGGGGCTCAGGTAGTGGGGGTGGGGCGGGGGAGGGTGGCTTGCCAGCGGGTCTCGCCGTCGTGGGTGTGGGGGGTGGGGTGCAGGCCGAGGGCGCGGGCGATGGCGGCGGAGGCGTGGTGGTCGGGGTGGATGTGGGCGACGGCCGTGGTGGTGCCGGTGGCGGCGAGGTGGGCGAGCAGGGTGCGGGCGGCTTCGGTGGCCAGGCCTCGGCGCTGCCAGGGGGTGCCGACCACCCAGGCGAGTTCGGCCTCGTCGGGGCCGACGGTGGCCTGGACGTAGCCGGTGAGGGCGCCGTCGGCGCGTAGTCGCAGGACCCAGTTGCCCCACTGCTCGGCCGGGTCGGGGGAGCCGGCGGCGAGCCGGGCGCAGCGGGCGCGCATCTCCTCGGGGGTGGCCGGGTGGCCGCCGGTGAAGGTGTGCAGGGCCGGGTCGGCGAGCGCGGCGGCCAGTTCCCCGGCGTGCTCGGGGGCGATCGGGAGCAGGTCGAGGCGTTCGCTGCGCAGCGGGACGGTGGTGGGGCTGGTGGTGGGGCTGGTGGTGGGGCCGGGGGCGGGGTCGGGGTGCATGACGGTATTGAAGGCGATCCGGGCGGGGCGGGGCGAGGGGGTTTTCCGAGCGCGCGTTTTCGGGGGTGCGTTTCCGCGGGTGCTTCGTGGCGGTGCTTTCCGGCGGGCGGGGGCTCGGGGTCGAATGGGGGCGACGTCAACACGGAGGAGGTCCCACGGTGCGGTATCTGGTCAGGGAGAAGCTGTTCGCGGTCGGCGACGACTACTGGATCGAGGACGACCGGGGCCACAAGGCGTACCTGGTGGACGGCAAGGTGCTGCGGCTGCGGCACACCTTCGAACTCAGGGACGCGCACGACCGGGTGGTCGCGGTGGTGAAGGAGAAGATGCTCACCGTCCGGGACGCGATGAAGATCGAGGACGCCGACGGCGAGGTGATCGCGACCGTCCGGGAGAAGCTGTTCACCCCGTTCCGCGACAAGTACCTGGTGGACCTGGCCTCCGGCGGCGAGCTGAAGATCCACGGGAACCTGATCGACAAGGACTACCGGATCGAGAACGGCCACGGCGACGAGCTGGCCCGGATCAGCCGCAAGTGGTTCCGGGTCCGGGACACCTACGGGGTGGAGATCGCCGACGGCGCGGACACCGGCCTGCTGCTGGCGGTCGCGGCCTGCGTCGACCACCTGGTGCACGAGGAGCACTGACCGGGGGGGAGCCGACGCGAGGAGCCCTGACCTCGGGGCCGCCGGCCCGTCCGCGGCTTCCGGTCGCCCGGCCCGTCTCTCACCCGCGTGGGGTATGTTTTGCCAACCCTTGACCAAGTGCGGCGAGGGGCCCGGCCGGTCGGCCGGGGGCGTACGGCGAGAGCGGACCGGGGGCTGGAACCACGATGAACGACATCCTGCACGGGCTCGGCGCGGCAGCGGCCTACGGCGCCCTCGGGGTGGTGCTGCTGCTCCTGGGCATCGGTCTGGTGGACCTGCTGACGACCGGCAGGCTCGGCCACCAGATCTGGGTCGAGCGCAACCGCAACGCCGCCGTCCTGCTCAGCTCCGCGCTGCTCGGCATCGGCGGCATCGTCTTCACGGCGATCGTGTACACCTATGCCGACTTCGCCAAGGGCCTTGCCTCGACGGCCTGTTACGGGCTGCTCGGGCTGGTGCTGATGGCCGTCGCGTTCTGGCTGGTGGACCTGCTGACCCCCGGCAGGCTCGGCGAGATCCTGGTCGAGCCGGAGCCGCACCCGGCGGTGTGGGTGTCGGCCAGCTGCAACATCGCGGTGGCGGCCGTGGTGTCGGCCGCGATCGCGTAGCGGGCGGGGCCGGGCGGAGGGCCGCCGGCTACGCCGGGTGCGGTGCCCCGCCCAGGAGGTGCTCCCGCCCCCAGTCCCCCAGCGGCCTCAGCGCGGTGTTGAGCCGCACCCCCACTTCGGTCAGCGCGTACTCGACCCGGGGCGGCACCTCGTCGTACGCCTGCCGGTGCACGATCCCGTCCGCCTCCAGCTCGCGCAGGTGCGCGGTCAGTACCTTCTCGGTGATCCCCGGCAGCAGGCGGCGCAGCTCGCCGAAGCGGCAGTGCGGGCGCTCGCCCAGGGCCCAGAGGATCGACACCTTCCACTTGCCGCCGATCACGTTCATCGCGGCGTCGGTCCCGCAGGTGTACGTCCCCGGCCTCGGTGCGGTCGCCATGCCCGCTCTCCTTCCGACCCGTCCGGCCTCGATGCTCACCCCAGGGTAACCACCCACTTCGAAGTGCGTACTTGAGCGTTCCGGCGGGTGGCACGGAGGCTGACTCCCATGACGGACAACCCTGTTGAGAACGCGTCCACGACCACGCCCGCCCCCCTCACCCCCCTCACCCCCCTCACCCTGCTCGGCCTCGGCGCGATGGGCACCGCGCTGGCCGGCGCCTGGCTCGCCGCCGGGCACCCGCTGACCGTCTGGAACCGGACCGCCGCCCGCGCCGGGACGCCCGCCGCACGCGGCGCCACCGTCGCCGGGAGCGCCGCCGAGGCCGTCGCGGCGAACCGCCTGGTCGTCGTCTGCCTGCTCGACGACGACTCCGTGGAGGAGGCCCTGGCCGACACCGACCTGGCGGGCAAGGACCTGGTCAACCTGGTCACCGGCACCCCCGGCCAGGCCCGGGCCCGCGCGGCCTGGGCCGAACGGCGCGGCGCCCGCTACCTGGACGGCGGGATCATGGCCGTCCCGCCGATGATCGGCGTCCCGGCGGCCGGGCCGTACGTGTTCTACAGCGGCTCGTCCGAGCTGTTCGAGGAGCACCGGACGGTCCTTGCGGTGCCCGCCGGCACCCGGTACGTGGGCGGCGACGCCGGGCACGCGGCCCTGCACGACGTGGCGCTGCTCAGCGCGATGTACGGCATGTTCGCCGGGGTCGCGCACGCCTTCGCGCTGGTCCGCGGCGAGGCGGTCGCGCCGGGGGAGCTCGCGCCGATGCTGGCGGGCTGGCTGACCGCGATGTCCGGTTCGGTGGCGACGACCGCGTCGCAGCTGGAGGCCGGCGACTACACCGGGGGCGTGGTGTCCAGCCTGGCGATGCAGGTCGCGGGCAAGGGAACGCTGCTGCGCACCGCAGCGGAGCAGGGCGTGAGCGCGGAACTGCTGGAGCCCTACTTCCGGCTGATGGAGCGGCGGTTGGCGGCCGGCGGCGGGGAGGAGGACCTGACCGGGGTCGTCGACCTGCTGCGACGGTGAGGGGCGGCCGGTAACGTACCGGCATGGCAGACCTCGAAGAACGCGCCAATGTCGTCGCGTCCGGCTCACGGCAGGCCGGGGCGGTGGCGTCGGTCCGACCGCGCCGCGCCGACGACCTCGCCGACTGCGTCCGGGTGCTGGGCGATGTGCACAGTACCGACGGCTACCCGGCGGACTGGCCCGACCGCCCCGCCTCCTGGCTCACCCCGGACGGCCTCCTCGCCGCCTGGGTCGCGGAGTCCGACGGCCGGCTCGCCGGACACGTCGGCCTCGCCCGCAGCTCCCCGGGCGACCTCGCCCCGGTCCTGTGGAGCGGCCGCACCGGCGGACGCCCGGAACTCACCGCCGTGATCGGCCGGTTCTACGTCGCCCCGGGGGAGCGCGGGCACCATCTCGGCGCGCGCCTGCTGGCCTGCGCCGTGGCGCACGCGCGGGCGCTCGGGCTCCACCCGGTCCTCGACGTCCTCGCCACCGACACCGCGGCGGTGGCGCTCTACCGCCGCCTCGGCTGGACGCACCTCGGCAGCGGCGAGCAGCGGTGGGCCTCCGGCCGTACGGTCACCGTCCACTGCTTCGCCGCACCGAGGGGGTAGCCCCGGCCGGCAGCCGGGCGGGGGCTCGCCGGGCGGACGGCAGCCAGGCGGGCCCTCCAGGCGGACGGCAGCCGGGTGGGCCCTCCGGGCGGGCGGCAGCCGGGCAGACAGCCGGGCGGACGGCGGACCGGTTTGCTGAGGTGGCAACAAAGCTTGCCGACATGCCGGGGCCGGTCGCAGCCTGGCGGTGGAGGTGAGCGCCATGAGCGAGACGACGAAGGCAGCAACCGGGGAGCGCTACGACGTAGTGGTGGTCGGCGCGGGAGCGGCGGGGCTGAACGCCGCGCTGGTCCTGGGCCGGGCCCGGCGCAGGGTCGCGGTGGTGGACGCCGGTGAGCCGCGCAACGCCCCGGCCGCCCACATGCACGGGTTCCTGAGCCGGGACGGCATGCCCCCGGCGGCGCTGCTGGCGGTCGGGCGGGAGGAGGTCGCCCGGTACGGGGTCGACCTGATCGACGCCCGGGTCGAGCACATCGAGCAGGTCGAGCCAGCCGAGCAGGCCGAGCACATCGAGCCGGTCGGGCAGGCCGAGCACAGTGCCGAGCGGGCCGGGACGCCCGGGACCGCCGGGCCGGGCTTCACGGTCCACCTGGCCGGCGGCCCGGTGCTGCACGCGCGCCGGGTGGTGGTCGCCACCGGGCTGCGGGACGGGCTGCCCGAGCTGCCGGGCCTGGTCGAGCGCTGGGGCCGCGACGTGCTGCACTGCCCGTACTGCCACGGCTGGGAGGTCCGGGACCGGCCGCTCGGGGTGCTCGGCACCCACCCGATGGCGGTCAACCAGGCGCTGCTGCTGCGGCAGTGGTCGGCGGACGTCGTCCTGCTCGCGCACGACCTGGTGCTGACGGAGGCCGAGCGGGAGCGGCTGGCCGCCCGTGGCGTGCGCGTGGTCGAGGGCCGGATCGTCCGGCTGGTGTCGGACGACGGGCGGCTGCGCGGCGTCGAGCTGGCCGACGGGCAGGTGGTGCCGCGCGAGGCGGTGTTCGTCTTCCCGCAGCCGGTGCCCCGGGACGCGCTGCTGTTCGGCCTCGACTGCGCCCGGGACGACAGCGGCTGGGTCACCACCGACCGTACGGGCCGTACCAGCCTGCCCGGCGTCTGGGCGGTCGGCAACGTCGCGGACCCGCGCGCCCAGGTCGTCGTCGCCGCCGGGATGGGCGCGGCGGCGGCCTTCGCACTCGACCATGACCTCGCGGAGGAGGACATCCGCCGGGCCGTCGCGGCCCACCGCGCGTCCGGCGCCGCGGTGCCCGCCTGAGCAGGGACGCTTTCGTCACCCACGAACGGAGAGACCGGACATGACCTCGAACCACCACCACGGCCACGGGACCGGCCACGGCCACCACCACAACCATGGGGACGTCCCCGCCGCCGACTTCGACTGGGACGCGCTCGCCGCGCACCTGGAGCACGAGGCCGACCTGCGGGCCGGCGCCGTCACCGAGGCCGCCCGCTGGCTGGCCGGTCTGCACGGGGACGGCGCCGTACGGCGGGTCCTCGACGTCGGCAGCGGCCCGGGGGTGATCGCCGGGCTGCTGGCGGACGTCTTCCCGGCGGCCGAGGTGGTGGCCGTCGACCAGTCGGCCGCCCTGCTGGACCGGGCCCGGACCCGCTCGGGCGGCCGGCTCGGCGTGCGACAGGCCGACCTGCCGGCCGAGTTCGACAAGCTCGGCGAAGCCGACCTGGTCTGGTCCGGCAACGCGATCCACCACCTGGGCGACCAGCAGGCCGCGCTCACCTCGCTCGCCGGGGTGCTGCGACCCGGCGGCCTGCTCGCGGTCGCCGAACGCGGCCTGGCGGCGCGCTACCTGCCCCGCGACTTCGGCCTCGGCCGGCCCGGGTTCCAGGCCCGGCTGGACGCGGCCCACGAGGACGGCTTCAGCAGCATGCGGGCCGAACTGCCGGACGCCACCGAGGAGATCGAGGACTGGCCGGCCATGCTGGAGCGGGCCGGCCTGACCCCCAGCGGCACCCGCACCTTCCTGGTCGACCACCCCGCACCGCTCGCCCGGCCGACCCGCGAGTACCTGCACACCCAGCTCACCCGCCTGCACGACCAGCTCGCCGAGCACCTCCTCCCCGAGGACCGCGGCACCCTGGAAGCGCTCCTCGCGAAGGACGCCCCCACCGGGATCCTGAACCGCCCGGACGCCTTCTACCTCTCCGCCATGACCGTCCACACCGCCCGCAAGGCCTGAGCCCCCTGGTCCCCTTGGGCCCCCTGAGCCCCTGAGCCCCCTGATCCCCCGGGTCCCCGCTTCCACGGGGCCCGGGGGATCAGGGCGCGACCTCCAGGAAGGCCAGCACCGCGAGCACCCGGCGGTGGTCCTCCTCGGAGGGCGGCAGGTCGAGCTTGAGGAAGATGTTGGCGGTGTGCTTCTTCACCGCCCGCTCGGTGACCACCATCCGTTCGGCGATCGCCGCGTTCGAGCGCCCCTCCGCCATCAGGCCCAGCACCTCGCGCTCGCGCGGGGTCAGGCGGTCCAGCGGCTTGCTGCGCGCGGTGTTCCCGACCAGCATCGCGATCACCTGCGGGTCGAGCGCGGTGCCGCCGGCCGCCACCCGGCGGACCGTCTCCACGAACTCGTCGGGGTCGAAGACCCGGTCCTTCAGCAGGTAGCCGATCGCGCCGGTGCCGTCGGCGAGCAACTCCTTGGCGTAGAGCTGCTCGACGTACTGGGAGAGCACCAGCACCGGCAGTCCGGGGATCCGCCGGCGCGCCTCCAGGGCGGCCTGGAGGCCCTCGTCGGTGAACGTCGGGGGCAGTCGCACGTCGACGACGGCCACGTCCGGGCGCTCGGTGAGGAGGGCCTCCAGGAGGTCCGGTCCGGTGTCCACCGCGGCCACGACCTCGAAGTCGTAGGCCTGCAGCATCCGGACCAGCCCGTCCCTCAGGAGGAAGAGGTCCTCGGCGAGGACAACTCGCACGGCAGCTCCATCGTCAGGGTCGTGGGGCCGCCGAGCGGGCTGCGGACGGCCAGGACGCCGTCGAAGGTAGCAAGCCGCCGTTCCAGGCCGCGCAGCCCGGTGCCGCGCGAGGGGTCGGCGCCGCCGGTGCCGTCGTCGGTGACCTGGGCCTTCAGCATGCCGTTCTCGTACCAGAGTTGGACGTCCACGGCGGCGGCGCCGGAGTGCTTGGCCGCGTTGGTGAGGGCCTCGGAGACGGCGAAGTAGAAGGCGGACTCGACGGGGGCCTCGGCGCGGCCGGGCAGGTCGGCCGAGACGCTGACCTTCAGCGGGCTGTCCAGGCCCAACGCCCGGACGGCGTCGGCGAGTCCGCGGTCCGCCAGGACCGGCGGGTGGATGCCCCGGACCAGGTCCCGCAGCTCGTTGAGGGCGGTGGCGGAGGCGTTGCGGGTCTCGGCGAGCAGCTGCTTGGCGGCCTGCGGGTCCCGCTCGACCAGCCGCTCGGCGACGCCCAGGTTCATCCCCATGGCGACCAGCCGGGCCTGCGCGCCGTCGTGCAGGTCCCGCTCGATGCGGCGCAGTTCGGCGGCCTGGGCGGTCAGCGCGTCGCGCCGGGTCTCGGTCAGGTGGACGACCTTGCGCTCGGCCGCCAGCGTCTCGGCCCGCGCGGTCGGGCCGAGCAGTGACGCGGCGAACCGGGTGTGGCCGCGCAGCACGGCGGGGGCGACGGCCAGGCCGACCAGCGCGACCGGCACGGCGAGCAGCGCGCAGTACCGGGCGCTCTCGGCGTCGGTCACGTGGATCCACAGGTACCAGTTGTTGCCGCCGTGGGAGACGATCGGCTCCCAGAGCCACGGCAGCAGCAGGCCGAACACGCCCCACAGGACCATGCCCAGCGGGACCAGCGCCAGGCCCGCGCCGACGACCGGGTCGACGGACAGCCAGACCACGTCCCGCCAGGTGGCCGGGTCGGCGATCAGCGCCTGGCAGTGCAGCCACGTGCCCCGGAAGCCCGGCTCGACCGGCGGCTGCGGCAGGTACGGGTCGGCGATCCGGACACCGGACCAGCGGCCGGCCAGCTCGCGCCGCCGGTCGGCCAGCCGGCGGACCGCCATCACGGTCGGCACCACCAGCAGCGCGCCCACCCCGATGCCCAGCAGGCCGACGGCGAAGGAGGCGGCGACGAGCAGCAGCATCTGCGGCACCGCCAGCCCGGACAGTGCCGTGCTGCGCAGCAGGTCCCGGACGGACCGCCTCAGCAGGAGCGACGGGCTCCGCCCCGCGCCGCGCCCCTCGTTCCCGACCGTGGTGCCGGTGTCGCTGTCCATGACCGTTCCTCCCCCTTCGTGACGGCCTCGCGGCCGCCGTCCCGACCCTGCGGCAACCAGCCTGCCGCACCGGGGCCCGCCCGACACTGGGCCCTGGACCCCTCCCGGGGGTACCTGGGTACACCCCCCGGTCGACGCCCAGGGGCCATGCCGCGACCCCCGGCCACCGGCCTAGGGTCCGTGGTGTCCGGAAGCCGCCCGCCACGGGGCGCCCGGGCTTCCACAACCATCGCCGCTGTCAGGGGAGTTCGTCATGCCCAAGCGCTCCGCCCGCCGTCCGCTGATCCGCCTGCTCCTGGTCCTGGCCGCCATCGGACTGTTCCTCTACGGCCTCACCCCGGCCCGTGCCGCCGGCCGGCCGGACGCCGCCCCCACCGCTGTCCCCGCCGCCTCCGCCGCTGTCCCCGCCGCCCCCGTGGTCGCGGCCAACGGGTCTCCCCCCGACCGGACTTCGGCGACACCGCCGGACCCGGCCGAGGTCGGGGCACTGTTCGACCGGCTCCTCCCCGAGTTGCTCGCCGCCCACCGGATCCCGGGAGCCGCGGTGACCGTGGTGGCCGACGGGCGCGCGGTCTTCACCGGCGGCTACGGCGTCGCGGACGTCCGCACCCGCAGACCTGTGGACCCGGCCCGGACCGCGTTCTTCATGGGCTCCGACGCCAAGGTGTTCACCGCGATCGCCGTCCTCCAGCAGGTGGGTGCCGGGACCCTGGACCTGCGCGGCGACGTCAACCGGTACCTGACCTCCTTCAAGGTCCGGGACAGCTACCCGGGCCGCCCGGTCACCGTGGAGAACCTGCTCACCCACACCGGCGGCTTCGACGACGCCTTCATGGGCCTCGCGGAGGAGGGCCCCGGGCACGTCGGGAGCCTCGGCGCCTCGCTCGCCGCCCACCAGCCCGACCGGGTCCGGGCCCCGGGCACCGCCGCCTCGTACGACAACTACGGTGTGGCGCTGGCTGGTTACCTGGTCGAGACGGTCTCCGGACAACCCTTCGACCAGTACGTGGCCCAGCACATCCTGCAGCCGCTCGGCATGGACCGGACCACCTTCAGCCAGCCGCACCCGGTAGCCGTGGACGCCGAACTCGCCCACGGCTACCGCCCCGAGGGCGACGGCCAGACCGAGACCAAGGGCCTCTACGGTCCCTGGACCCCGACCGGCGCCGCCGCCGTCACCACCGCCGCCGACATGGCGAAGCTGCTGCTCTCCCAGCTCCCCCAGGGCGGGCCGGGCGGCCAGGGCGGGCCCGCCGGCCAGGCAACCCAGGCAACCCAAGGAGCCCAAGGAACCCAAGGAGCCCAAGGAGCCCAGGGAACCCAGTGGGCTCAGGACGGCCGAGCCGTCGGGCGGATCCTCGACCCGGCGCTGACCGCACAGCTGCTCGCCCGCCACTACGGCCCCGACCCGCGACTGCCCGGCATGGCCTACCTGCTGGAACAGCGCACCCGCAACGGCGAGCACCTGCTGGTCAAGGACGGCGACGTGCCCGGATTCCACAGCAACCTCGCGCTGCTGCCCGAGCGCGGCGTCGGCCTCTACGTGACCTTCAACGGCGACGGCACCGACGCGACCGGCGGCTGGGCCACCCAGCAGGTGCTGAACGCCTTCCTCGACCGCTTCTACCCGGCCGCCCCGCCCGCCGCGTCCGCGCCGATCACCGGCGGCCTGGACGCCTACACCGGCGACTACCGCTCCACCCGCACCGGCCACGCCGACCTGACCAGGGCCGCCGCCCTGCTGGCCTCCGTGCACGTCACCGCCGAGCACGGCCGGCTCACCGTCACCGGCCCGGTCGGCCGCGACCCGGAGGCCGGTGAGACGCACTGGGAGCAGGTCCAGCCCGGGCTGTTCCAGGAGGTCGGCGGCACCGCCCGGATCGCCTTCCACCGGGGCGCCGACGGCGAAGCGCTCTCCCTGCTCACCGACAGCGACCCGACCATCGCCTTCCAGCGGCTCGCCTGGTACCAGGCGCCCGGCCTGCACCGCCTGGTCGCCGCCGGCAGCCTGGTGGTCCTCGCCCTGACCCTGCTCGGCTGGCCGGTGGGCGCGCTGGTGCGCCGGGTGCGCCGCAGGGGCCTGGCCGACCGCCCCGCCGTCCGGCTGCTCGGCTGGACCACCGGCGCGCTGCTGTTCGCCGCCACCGGCTGCTTCGCCCTGCTGACGGCCGACCCCAACGCGCTCAACCAGACGCTGTTCCTCGGTGATTCGCCGCTGCTGACCGTGGTCCCGGTGCTGGTCGTGACCGCCCTGGTGCTCAGCCCGGCGATGGCGGTCTGCGCGGTGCTGGCGTGGCGCGGGCGCTGGTGGACCCTGTTCGGCCGGCTGCACTACACCGGGCTGACGCTGGCGGTGCTGCTCTTCCTGGTCCTCGCCGGGGCGTACGACCTGGCCGGGACGGGCGCGCTGGACCTGATCGGCTGACCTGATCGGCTGACCGGAGCGGGACGGGCGCGGGCGAGGGCGCGGGGCCGGGGCACCACCCCCGGCCCCGCGCCCGTCGGCGGCTCAGCCCTCCGAGCCGCCGAAGCGCGCCGACCAAGCCGCCAGGTCCTCGTCCGTGATCTTGGCGAACAGCACCGGAGGCACCGTGAACGCCGTCCCGGCCGGCACCTGGTCGAGTGCCCGCGCCTCCTGGGGGCCCACCCAGGCGCGGGTGGCGGCCGGGGAGTCCGCGGGCAGCGTGAAGGCCCCGCGCATCGCCGCCGCCGTGCTGGGGATGAACGGCTCGGACACCACCGCGTACAGGTGGATCAGGTTCATCGCCGTGCGCAGGGTCAGCGCCGCGGCCTCCGGGTCGGTCTTCACCTGGGTCCAGGGCGCCTTCTCGTCCAGGTACGCGTTGCCCGCGCTCCACAGCGCGCGCAGGGCCTGCGCCGCCTTGCGGAAGTTGAGCGCGTCCAGCTGGGCCTCGTACTCGGCGAGCAGCCCGGCGACCTGCTCGCCGAGGCGCTGCTCGGCCCCGCCCGCCGGGTGGCCGCCGGGGACGTCGTCGCCGAAGCGCTTGCGGCTGAAGGTCAGCACCCGGTTGACGAAGTTGCCGAGGGTGTCGGCGAGGTCCTTGTTGACCACCGAGGCGAAGAGGTCCCAGGTGAAGCTGGAGTCGTCCGACTCGGGGGCGTGCGCCATCAGGAAGTAGCGCCAGTAGTCGGCCGGCAGCAGCTCCAGCGCGACGTCGGTGAAGATGCCGCGCTTCTGGCTGGTGGAGAACTTCCCGCCGTAGTACGTCAGCCAGTTGAAGGCCTTGACGTAGTCGACCTTCTTCCACGGGCGGCGCGAGCCGAGGATGGTGGCCGGGAACATCACGGTGTGGAACGGGACGTTGTCCTTGGCCATGAACTCGGTGTAGCGGACGGTCGCGTCCGCCTCGTACCACCAGGACTTCCAGTCCCGCAGCTGCCCGGCGGGGGCGGCGTCCGCCCACTCCTTGGTGGCGCCGATGTACTCGATCGGGGCGTCGAACCAGACGTAGAACACCTTGCCGTCGGCGGCCAGTTCGGGCCAGACGTCGGCCGGCACCGGGACGCCCCACTCCAGGTCGCGGGTGATCGAGCGGTCGTGCAGGCCTTCGGCCAGCCACTTGCGGGCGATCGAGGAGGCCAGCACCGGCCAGGCGTCGGCGTGGGCGGCGATCCAGTCCTCGACCTCCTCGGTCAGCTTCGACTGGAGCAGGAACAGGTGCCTGGTCTCCCGGACTTCGAGGTCGGAGCTGCCGCTGATGGCCGAGCGCGGCTCCAGCAGGTCGGTCGGGTCGAGCACCCGGGTGCAGTTCTCGCACTGGTCGCCGCGCGCCTTGTCGTAGCCGCAGTGCGGGCAGGTGCCGACGATGTAGCGGTCCGGCAGGAAGCGGCCGTCGGTGTCGGAGTACACCTGGCGGACCGGGCGCTCCTCGATGAAGCCGTTGCGCTGGAGCTCGCGGGCGATTTCCTGGGTGATCTCCCGGTTCTGCGGCGAGGAGCTGCGGCCGAAGTGGTCGAAGGAGAGCCCGAAGCCGTCGTAGACCGCCTTCTGGGCGTCGTGCGCCCGGGCGCAGAACTCGGCGACGGGAAGTCCGGCCTCCTGGGCGGCCAGTTCGGCGGGGGTGCCGTGCTCGTCGGTGGCGCAGATGAACAGCACCTCGTGGCCGCGCTGTCGCAGGTAGCGGGAGTAGACGTCCGCCGGGAGCATGGACCCGACCATGTTGCCCAGGTGCTTGATCCCGTTGATGTACGGAAGGGCGCTGGTGACCAGGTGCCGAGCCATCCTCGGATGCTCCGATTTCTCCCGCACGCGCACCCCACCCGGAGTGCTGTGCCAGGCGCAGGGGTCCACTGTGGGCTGCCAAGCCTACCGCCGCGCCCTGCCCCGGACGGCTGTCGTCCGGCCGCGTCCCGGTGGTTCTCAGGGCCGGGTGAGGTCGCCGTACCGGTCGAACTCCCCGTCCTTCACGCCCCGGACGAAGGCGGCCCACTTGCGCGGCGTGGTCTGCACGATGACCTCGGGCCGGTCCGACTCCCGGATCTCCACCAGCCCGCCCGCCGCTCTGACCTCGACGCAGTCGGTGCTCTCTCCGCTGGCCGACGCCTTGCGCCACGTTGTCATGAGAAGTCTTTCAGTAAGGTCCGGATGAAGTCCCGGGACTCGTCCGGCCCGAGCGCGATCGCCGCAGTCTTCTCCTTGATCAGGCGGTAGGAGGCCAATTCCGCTTCGGAGTGCACGAACTTCGGCCCGTGGGAGAGGTCGATCTGGACGGTGTCGAGCTCCGGGACCGGCCCGCGGGCGAGATAGAGGCTCTCCCCGGAGCCCGTGTAGGTGGGGACGCTGAACGGGATCACCCGGATCTCCACCCCGGGCCGCTCGGAATTCTCCAGCAGGTTCCGCAACTGCTCGCGCAGCACTTCGGGACCGCCGAACTGCATGCGCAGCGCGGACTCGTGCAGGAATGCGCTGTACGGCTTCGGATGGTCGACGAAGATCTGCTGGCGCCGAATCCGGAATGCCTTCCGGACCTCCGCCTCCTGCCGGTACTGCGGGGGGAGGCGCTCGAACACCGCGGCGGCGTACGCCGGGGTCTGCAGCAGGCCGGGGATGAAGGTGCTGTTCAGGATGGACAGGGAGGCCGCGTGGTGCTCCATCTCCGCGATGTCGATGATCGCGTTGGGCAGCCGGCCGCGGTAGCTGTCCCACCAGTACTTGCGCCGGTCCTGTGTCATCGAGATCAGCGCGTCGAGGTAGGGTCCGTCCTCCCAGCCGCAGGTGCGGGCCCAGGTCCGGAGCCGCTCGGCGCTGATGCCCGACTTCCCGTTCTCCATCTGGGAGATCTTGGGCAGGTCGGTGCCGATGGTGGCGGCCAGGCTCTTGGGCGTCACGCCCACGCGTTCGCGCATCTTGCGCAACTCGATCCCGAGGCGCTGCTGGCGCACGGTCGGCGACAAGCGGGGTGGCATGACTCTCTTCTCCGGGTCACGGCTGCGGGCGATGCTTCCGGTGAAGTGTGCCGCGCATACCGGGCCCTAGCTACCGAATTGGGGGATACCCCACGATGGAGTGAACGTTCTCCGGCTCGGTAGCAACTCTGGCACCCTGACCCTATGGTCGTCGTGTCACTCGCTGACTTGTTGTCGTCTAAACAGTCGTCAATCAGCCGTAATTACACACCAGATGCATGGTCACGGCACCCGACATCACCGACCGGAGACAGCCATGCCCCTTCACTCGCCTCTCCGTCTTCCCCACCCTCCCCATCCTCCCCGCCGCATTTCCGTATCCCGGTGAATGCGCTTCTCGTCGCCGCATTGTCCGCGCTCCTCCTCGCCGTCCTTTTCGTCGGCTGGCTGGTCTGGCTGGTGAACCTCCAGCCCAGGGAGCCCCGTCCGGCGAAGCGCGGGTTGGCGACCGGTCATTCCGTCGGCGGCAAACGGGAATAGCGGCCGGTCCGGAGCACCGCCGGCGACCATGGCGGTGACCACGAAGGCGGCCGGTCCGGAGCACCGCCGGCGACCGCGGCGGCGACCACGGCGGCGACCGGCCACGGCCTCGGCACCCCACCGGGGTGGTCCGGCCGCGGGCTCTCGTAGCATCACGGGCGATACCGCCCGGCGTCCCAGCCGGCGGACGTTTGCCGGGGGGACGACATGGAGCCGCTGCACACCGACGACCCGGAGACCGTCGGGCCGTACCGGCTCTTCGCCCGGCTCGGGTCGGGCGGGATGGGCGTGGTGTACCTCGCCCGCTCGGCCGGCGGCCGCACCGTCGCGGTCAAGGTGGTCCGGTCCGACCTCGCCCGGGACGAGGTGTTCCGCGGCCGCTTCCGCCGGGAGGTGGCCGCCGCCCGGGCCGTGGAGGCCGCCCACACCGCCCCGGTGGCCGACGCCGACCCGGACGGCCCGGTGCCCTGGCTCGCCACCGCGTACGTCCTCGGCCCCTCGCTGGCCCTGGCCGTCCGCGAGCACGGCCCGCTGCCGGAGGCCTCGGCGCGCACCCTCGGGGTCTCGCTGGCCGAGGCGCTGGAGTCGATCCACGGCGCCGGGCTGGTGCACCGCGACCTCAAGCCCTCCAACGTCCTGCTCGCCGCCGACGGCCCGCGGGTGATCGACTTCGGCATCGCCCGGGCCCTGGACGACGACGACATGACCAGGACCGGCGGCGTGGTCGGCTCGCCCGGCTTCATGTCCCCCGAGCAGGCCGGGGGCCTGACGACCGGCGCCCCGGGGGACGTCTTCTCGCTCGCCTCCGTGCTGGTCTTCGCGGTGAGCGGGCACGGCCCGTTCGAGAGCTCCGCCGGTGTCGCCGCCCAGATCTACAAGGTGGTGCACGCGGAGCCCGACCTCACCGGCGTCCCGGCCGGGCTGCGCGGGATCCTGACGCGGTGCCTGGACAAGGACCCGGCCCGGCGCCCGCTCCCGGCCGAGCTGCGCGCCGAGCTCGCCGCCGGCGCCGCCGGTGCCGAGTGGCTGCCCGCGCCGGTGGCCGCCGGTCTGGCCCGCCACGCGGCGGGGGTGATGAACCTGGAGGTCCCGCTCCGCTCCGACGGGGGGCCGTCGGAGGCCCCGACGATCGTCCACAACCGGACCCGGGTGGACCTGACGGGCCCGCCGGCGACGTTGGCGACGCCGGCCGAGCAGACCCCGCAGGCCCCGGCAGACGGGGCCGCAACCCGCCCGGGCGCCTTCTCCCGCCGCCGGCTGCTGCTGTCCGGCGGCGCCCTGGCCGCCACCGCCGCGGCGGGCGCCGCAGCCTGGGCCCTGACCCGCTCGGACGGTGCGGGCAGCAGGCCCGGGGCCTCGCCCAAGCCGCTCTGGACCGTCACCACCGAGGGCGCCGACGCGGGCCTGCGCCCGGGGCTGGTGGTCGACGACCTGCTCCTGCTGCACGCCGACACCCTGCTCGCGGTGGACGCCGGCTCCGGCGAGGGCCGCTGGGAGCACAAGGTCGCCGGTACCAGCACGTACCTGGCGGACGGCGGCGACTTGTACGAGCTCTCCGGCGGGCTGCGGGTGCTCGCCACCGGGAACGGTTCCACCAGCCGGACCGCGTTCGGCATGCTGGGCGACGACCGGAAGGTCACCTTCGAGTGCCTGCTGGCCGCCGCCGACCAGCGGGTCTACGCCAAGGTCACCGCGGCGCCGCCGAGCGGCGCCGCCACCACCGGGATCCTGGCCCTCGGCCGGGACCTGGCCACCCGGTACTGGTTCCAGGAGGACGCGGACTCCTCCGACCTGGCCGTGCCCGGCGCGGTCGGCGGCGGCGTCCTGCTGCACCTCGACAACAGGAACGGGGTGGTCGCCCGCAGCATCGAGGAACGCGGCCGGGAGCTGTGGCGGGTGGAGACCGGCAGCTCGGCGCCCTGGCCGGTCCGGTGCGACGAGCAGCGGGCCTACTGCGCGGTGGACGGCACGAGCCTCCAGGCGGTCGACCTGGAGGACGGCAAGCAGCTGTGGCGGCTCGACCCGCAGACCGGCCGGGTCGGCAGCGTCGCGGTGGGCGACGGCACCCTGTACCTGAACCTCGGCACCCAGTCGGTCTCCGCCGTCGACGCCGAGACCGGGAAGGTCCGCTGGACCTGCGCGCTGCCGGGCTACCCGGTCGCGTCCGAGGCCCCGGTGCTGGCCGGGGGCACCGTCTTCGTGCCCGCCGGCATCCCGCACGATCCGCGGGCGGTGCCCAGCGTCCATGCCGTGGACGCCGCCACCGGGCGGTTGAAGTGGACCTTCACCGACCCGGCCCACCAGTCGGGCGACGAGCAGGTCAGCTGCCGGCTGAGCACCGACGGCAAGGCCGTGTTCGCCCGGATCGGGACCACGCTGTCCGCGCTGCCCATATCCTGACGGTCCGTCAGGCGCGCGAGAGCCGTTCCGCCAGGCGGGCCTTGGCGGGCGGCCACTCGTCGGCGAGCATCGAGAAGTAGGCGCTGTCCCGCCAGGTGCCGTCGGCGCGGCACTTGTGCCGGCGGTGGATGCCCTCGAACCGGGTGCCGAGGCGCAGGATCGCGGCGCGGGAGCGCTCGTTGAGCGCGTCCGTCTTCCAGAAGACCCGGCCCATGCCGAGGTCTTCGAAGGCGTGGGTGAGCAGCAGCAGCTTGGCCTCGGTGTTGACCGCCGTGCGCCAGGCCGAGCGGGCGTACCAGGTGCCGCCGATCTCCACGGACTCGTCGCGCGCGCTGAAGTCGTGGTAGCCGGTGACGCCGACGGCCCGGCCGCTCGCGAGGTCGACGACGGCGAAGTTCACCGACTCCCCCGCCTCCTCGTCGGCGATGCGGACGTCGAGGACGGCGCCCATCTCCTCCTCCGACGCGGGCGGGAAGGAGGGGAGCCAGCGCCAGACCTCCGGGTCGGGGCCGACGGTGGCCCAGAGGTCGGCGCGGTGGCGGCGTTCCAGCGGCTCCAGGCGGATGTGGCGGCCGGTGAGGGTGAGGGGCGTGGGCAGCTTCGCGGTCATGATCCGAACGTAGCGGCGCTCTGCACTAGATGCAAGAGGTGTATGCACTAGTACAAAACTCGGAACGGAGAGCGGACGAAGGGCCCCGCGGGACGGATCCCACGGGGCCCTTCAGGTCCGGTCGAGGCCGGAGCGCTCTACCGGCCTCAGACGAAGGAGTTGATCTCGATCGTCTCGTTGCGGCCCGGGCCGACGCCGATGGCGGAGATCGGGGCGCCCGACATCTCCTCCAGGGCCTTCACGTACGCCTGGGCGTTCTTCGGCAGGTCGGCGAAGGTCTTCGCCTTGCTGATGTCCTCGGTCCAGCCCGGCAGCGTCTCGTAGATCGGCTTGGCGTGGTGGAAGTCGGACTGGTTGTACGGGAGTTCCTCGACGCGCTTGCCGTCGATCTCGTACGCGACGCAGACCGGGATCTGCTCCCAGCCGGTCAGCACGTCCAGCTTGGTGAGGAAGAAGTCGGTGAGGCCGTTGACCCGGGTCGCGTAGCGCGCGATGACCGCGTCGAACCAGCCGCAGCGGCGGTCGCGACCGGTGGTGACACCGCGCTCGCCGCCGATCCGGCGCAGGGCCTCGCCGTCCGCGTCGAGCAGCTCGGTCGGGAACGGGCCGGAGCCGACGCGGGTGGTGTAGGCCTTGAGGATGCCGATGACCCGGTCGATCTTGGTCGGGCCGATGCCGGCGCCGGTGCAGGCGCCGCCCGCCGTCGGGTTCGACGAGGTCACGAAGGGGTACGTGCCGTGGTCGACGTCGAGCAGGGTGCCCTGGCCGCCCTCCAGCAGGACGACCTTGTCGGCCTTCAGCGCCTGGTCCAGGACGAGGGTGGTGTCGGCGAGGAAGGGCTTGATCTTCTCCGCGTAGCCCAGGTACTCCTCGACCACCAGGTCGGCCGGGATGGTGCGGCGGTTGTAGAGCTTGACCAGGATCTGGTTCTTGTCGTGCAGCGCCGCCTCGATCTTCTGGCGCAGGATCGACTCGTCGAACAGGTCCTGGACCCGGATGCCGACGCGGTTGATCTTGTCCGCGTAGGTCGGGCCGATGCCGCGGCCGGTGGTGCCGATCCGACGCTTGCCGAGGAAACGCTCGGTGACCTTGTCCAGGGTGCGGTGGTACGGCGTGATCAGGTGGGCGTTGCCCGAGATCAGCAGCTTGGAGGTGTCGATGCCGCGGTCGTTCAGACCGGCCAGCTCGGAGAGCAGCACGGCCGGGTCGATCACGACGCCGTTGCCGATCACCGGCGTGACGTTCGGGCTGAGGATTCCGGAGGGGAGCAGGTGCAGGGCGTACTTCTGGTCGCCGATGACCACCGTGTGACCGGCGTTGTTGCCGCCCTGGTAGCGGACGACGTAGTCGACGGAGCCGCCGAGGAGGTCGGTGGCCTTCCCCTTGCCCTCGTCCCCCCACTGAGCGCCAACGAGCACGAGTGCCGGCACAGGCGTACACCCCTTCCGGTTGGGGCATCCTGCGTAGGCCGCAGTCTGCCCCGAGATAGACGAAGCCCCTGGCGCAATGGCGCAAGGGGCTCTTGCACCGAGAGATTACCTGAGGAAGGACCGGTCGTGTCGTCCCTGTCCACGCCCGCAACCGGCGGCCCCGAGCCGCTTCTGCTGCTCCTCGACCCGGTGGCCCGGCGGACCGACGGGGAGTCGGTGCGGATCGCGAAGGACGTGCTCTGCGGGGGAGCGGACGTCAAGGTGGTCTTTCCGGAGAGTCCTTCCGAGCTCGACCGGGTGCTTTCGCACCGGGGTCGGCGGCGACCGGTGGTGATCGGTTCCGACCTCGCCCTGCAACGGGTGCTCCAGGCGCTGCATCGGCAGCGTGAGCTGGGCTCGGAACCGGTGGGGATGGTTCCGGTCGGCCGCGCGGGGGAGCTGGCGACGGCCCGCGCGCTGGGCGTGCCGGTGGAGCCGGTCCGGGCCGCGCGGGCGGTGCTGTCGGGTGCGCCGCGCCGGCTGGACCTGCTGGTGGACGACGGTGGCGGAGTGGCGCTGGGCGGGGTGCGGATCACGGGCGGCGGCACCCGCGGGCCGGCGGGCCGCTCGGGCGGCTGGCGTTCGCTATGGGCGAAACTGGCTGCGGCTGAGCAGGCGAACACACTCACTCCCGAGGGGGCCGACCACAGCCCCCGGGTCCGGGTCGAGGCCGACGGCCGGCTGCTCGCGGACGTCCACCGGCCGGTCCGGCTGGTCCAGGTCACCCTGCCGTCCGGCGCGTCCGACGGCACCGGCGAGATGGAGGTCGTGGTCCGGGCCTCCGGCGCCCTGGTGCGCGCCCGGGCCGCCAGCGTCTCGGTGGCCGGCCGGGGCTTCGGCTACGAGGCGGACGGCCACCCGGTCGGCCCGGTCCGGGCCCGGACCTGGACGGTGCACCCGGCCGCCTGGGGCCTGCTGCTGCCCGTCACGTGGAGCGCGGAGCCCGCCGTACCGGCCTAGGTGAACGCCGGGTGAGCAGGCTCACGTTCGGCGGCCCCCCGGCACCCGCCGCTCCGTACACGGAATTCCCCAACAGGCGCGAACCGCAAGGCCAACCGCCGCCCGCCGGAATTCCGGCGACCCGAAATGCCCACCCCGTAAGGGGTTTTGTCTACGCGCGTTACTCGCCGACTGTCCGACAAACCCGGGATCCCGCGTTCCGGAAGCGTGTGCCAACTGCCCTAGACTCGAAGGCGTGCCACGTGGTGACGGAAGACTCAACCACGATCTTCTTCCCGGCGAGAAAGGCCCCCAGGACGCTTGCGGCGTCTTCGGTGTCTGGGCTCCCGGCGAGGAGGTCGCCAAGCTCACGTTCTTCGGCCTTTACGCCCTGCAGCACCGCGGTCAGGAATCCGCGGGCATCGCAGTGAGCAACGGCTCCCAGATTCTCGTCTTCAAGGACATGGGGCTCGTGTCCCAGGTCTTCGACGAGGCCTCCCTGGGGTCGTTGCACGGGCATATCGCCGTCGGACACGCCCGCTACTCGACCACCGGTTCCTCGGTCTGGGAGAACGCCCAGCCGACCTTCCGGGCGACCGTCCACGGTTCGCTGGCCCTCGGGCACAACGGAAACCTGGTGAACACCGCCGAACTGGCGGCCATGGTCGCCGAACTGCCCGGTGAGGAGCACGTCTCCCGCTCGGGCCGGACCGCCGCGACCAACGACACCGACCTGGTGACGGCGCTGCTCGCCGGCCACCCGGACCTCTCCATCGAGGAGACGGCCAAGGTCGTGCTGCCCAAGGTCAAGGGCGCGTTCTCGCTCGTCTTCATGGACGAGCACACCCTCTACGCCGCCCGTGACCCGCAGGGCATCCGCCCGCTGGTGCTCGGCCGGCTGGAGCGCGGCTGGGTGGTCGCCTCCGAGACGGCGGCGCTGGACATCTGCGGCGCCTCCTTCATCCGCGAGGTCGAGCCCGGCGAGCTCATCGCCATCGACGAGAACGGCATGCGCACCTCCCGCTTCGCCGAGGCGAAGCCCAAGGGCTGCGTGTTCGAGTACGTCTACCTGGCCCGCCCCGACACCTCCATCGCCGGTCGCAACGTGCACCTCTCCCGCGTGGAGATGGGCCGCCGCCTGGCGAAGGAGGCGCCCGTCGAGGCCGACCTGGTGATAGCGACGCCCGAGTCCGGCACCCCCGCCGCGATCGGCTACGCCGAGGCCAGCGGCATCCCGTACGGCTCCGGCCTGGTGAAGAACGCCTACGTGGGCCGCACCTTCATCCAGCCCAGCCAGACCATCCGTCAGCTCGGCATCCGGCTCAAGCTGAACCCGCTGCGCGAGGTCATCCAGGGCAAGCGCCTGGTCGTGGTCGACGACTCGATCGTCCGCGGCAACACCCAGCGGGCGCTGGTCAAGATGCTCCGCGAGGCGGGCGCCGCCGAGGTCCACATCCGGATCTCCTCGCCGCCGGTCAAGTGGCCGTGCTTCTTCGGGATCGACTTCGCCACCCGCGCGGAGCTGATCGCCAACGGCATGACCATCGAGGAGATCGGCCGCACCCTCGGCGCGGACTCGCTCTCCTACATCTCGATCGACGGCATGATCGAGGCCACCAAGCAGCCCAAGGACCGGCTCTGCCGGGCCTGCTTCGACGGCGAGTACCCGATGGAGCTGCCGGACCCGGCGCTGCTCGGCAAGCTCCTGCTGGAGGCCGAGATCAAGGGCGGGCAGCAGCAGCCGGCCGTCCGCGGCAAGCCGACCAGCGGCAGCGACCTGGACGGCGTCCAGTCGCTGCTCGGCGGGGCCGGCGCGGCCGACGCGCTGCGCCGCCCGTAGCGACACCGTGGTGGGGTCCCGCGAACCGGGGCCCCACCGCTGTTCCACCCCTCGCTGTTCCGAGGAACCACCCCCACCTGACCCGAAAGGGCCGCACGCAGTGACCACGAACCAGAACGGCGCCACCTACGCCGCCGCCGGTGTCGACATCGAGGCGGGCGACCGCGCCGTCGAGCTCATGAAGCAGTGGGTGAAGAAGGCCAACCGTCCCGAGGTGGTCGGCGGTCTCGGCGGCTTCGCCGGCCTCTTCGACGTGTCCGCCTTCAAGGACTACGAGCGGCCGCTGCTGGCCTCGGCCACCGACGGCGTGGGGACCAAGGTGGCCATCGCCGCCGCCATGGACAAGCACGACACCATCGGCCACGACCTGGTCGGCATGGTCGTCGACGACCTGGTGGTCTGCGGCGCCGAGCCGCTGTTCATGACCGACTACATCTGCGTCGGCAAGGTCGTCCCGGAGCGGGTCGCCGCGATCGTCAAGGGCATCGCGGAGGGCTGCGCGCTGGCCGGCTGCGCCCTGGTCGGCGGCGAGACCGCCGAGCACCCCGGCCTGCTGGGCCCGGACGAGTACGACGTGGCGGGCGCCGGCACCGGTGTCGTGGAGGCCGACGCGCTGCTCGGCGCGGACCGGGTCCGGGCCGGCGACGTGGTGATCGCGATGGCCGCCTCCGGCCTGCACTCCAACGGCTACTCGCTGGTCCGCCACGTGCTGCTGAACGAGGCCGGCTGGAAGCTGGACCGCAAGGTCGAGGAGTTCGGCCGCACCCTCGGCGAGGAGCTGCTGGAGCCGACCCGGATCTACTCGCTGGACTGCCTGGCGCTCACCCGGGCCACCGAGGTCCACGCCTTCTCGCACGTGACCGGCGGCGGCCTGGCGGCCAACCTGGCCCGGGTGATCCCGGACGGCCTGCACGCCCGCCTGGACCGCGGCACCTGGACCCCGCTGCCGGTCTTCCGGACCGTCGCCGAGGTCGGCAACGTGGCCACCCTGGAGATCGAGAAGACGCTCAACATGGGCGTCGGCATGGTCGCGGTCGTCCCGCCGCACTCGGTGGACGCCGTGCTGTCGATCCTGGAGGACCGCGGCGTCGAGGCCTGGCTGCTCGGTGACATCGTCGAGCGCGCGGACGGGCACGAGGGCGGCGCGGCCCTCTACAACGCCTACGAGGGCTTCCGGGCCTGACCCGGTCCCGACGGACGAGAGGGCCCCTCCGGCGCGCCGGAGGGGCCCTCTCGCGTCCCACGGGCGGCACCGGCCCCACCGGTCCCACCCGCCCGGGGGAACGCCGAAGACCGGCCCGGCGCCCTGGGCGCCCGGACCGGTCCGGTGGAGCTGCTGTTACGAGCGGCGGGAGGCCTGCGAGGCCCCGGGCCCCGGCTCGCTGTCGTCCTCGTCGTCGAGGTCGGCGTAGCGGGCGGCGTACTCCGCGTACGGGTCGTCGTCCTCCTCCTCCTCTTCGATCGGCTCCGGCTCGATCGGAGAGGTGGACGGCGATACGCCCAGCTCGTTGGACAGACGGTTAGCGTCGAACCCGCCGCTGTTGTACTTCAGCTCGCGGGCGACCTTCGTCTGCTTGGCCTTGGCCCGGCCGCGCCCCATGGGTCGACCCCCTCAACGATGGGGCTCACGGCCCCGAGTCTGACACGTGTTCATGATCAGGTGCGGCCTGTCCGAATGGGAGAGGCCGTCCCTTGGAGCATTAACGGTACCTGTTTCCGCCGCTGGACGGTACGTCGTCGGTGTGACGTGGCGCGCACCGACTGCACCCGAGACCAGGTCTTTCCAGGTCAAGGGAGGTTTTGCGGCGATTTTCGCGCTGTCCGGAGATGTCTGGGGTCCGTCGTTCCAGGACCGATTATCCCCCCTAGGGGGGCCTCGGATCACCCGTTCGGGCGGAGAAGTGAGAATCCGGTTCCACATCGTGATGCGCGAGGGGCCGTGGTGACGGCCCCCCGCGCATCCGGGGTCGGGCGGCGGCGGCCGGATCAGCCGCGGCGGGCGCCCGGCAGCAGGACCGTGCGCAGCGCGCTGATCTCGCGCATCCGCTTCTCGGCCAGGCGGTCGGCGGCGACCGCCGGGGGGACGCCGTCGACGGCGGCCCGGGTGAAGATCTCCAGGGTGGTGTCGAAGATCTTGGTGGCCTTGTTCTTGGCCCGCTCGAAGTTGAAGCCGTCGATCTCGTCGGCGACCTGGATGACGCCGCCGGAGTTCACCAGGTAGTCCGGCGCGTAGAGGATGCCGCGGTCGGCCAGGTCCTTCTCGACGCCCGGGTGGGCCAGCTGGTTGTTGGCCGCGCCGCAGACGATCGAGGTGCCGGACTCGCCCAGCGCGGCGACGACGCCGTCGGTCAGCGCGCCGCCGAGGGCGCAGGGGGCGTAGACGTCCAGCTTGGCCTGGAGCAGGGCGGCGGTGTCGGCGACCACCTCGACCTCCGGGTGGGCCGCGCGCACGCGGTTGACGGCGGCCTCGAAGGGGTCGGTGACGATGACGGTGGCGCCGTCCGCGACCAGGTGGCCGACCAGGTAGTGGCCGACCTTGCCGACGCCCGCGACGCCGACGCGCTTGCCGCGCAGGGTCGGCTGGCCCCAGCGGGCCTGGGCGGTGGCGCGCATGCCCTGGAAGACGCCGAAGGCGGTCAGGATGGACGAGTCGCCGGCGCCGCCGTGCTCGGGGGAGCGGCCGGTCACGAACTCGGTCTCGCGCGCGATGACGTCCATGTCCTGGACGTAGGTGCCCACGTCGCAGGCGGTGATGTAGCGGCCGCGCAGGGACTCGACGAAGCGGCCGTAGGCCCGGAGCATCGCCTCGTTCTTGTCCTTGTTCGGGTCGCCGATGATGACGGCCTTGCCGCCGCCGAGGTCCAGGCCGGCCAGCGCGTTCTTGTAGGACATCCCGCGGGACAGGTTCAGCGCGTCCTCCAGCGCCGCCTCCTCCGAGGCGTACGGGAAGAAGCGGGTGCCGCCGAGGGCCGGGCCGAGGGCGGTCGAGTGGATGGCGATGATCGCCTTCAGACCCGAGCTGCGGTCGTGGCAGAGGACGACCTGCTCGTGGCCGTCGCCGGCGCCGTCCTGCTCGGTGCGGAAGATCCTGCTGAGCACGCCGGGTGCGGGGTGCGTGGCGGGGGTCTGTACGTCGGTCACTGTGGTGACTCCAGTATCGAAGGCCCGCTGCTGTGGTGCGGGCGCCTGAGGGGAAGCGTAGTCGCGCGGGTGCCGCCGGTCGGCCCTCTTGTCCGAGCTTGTGCCGGTTGTCCGAGGAGTGAGACGGGACGGGTGCGCGCGGTACGGGCGCGAACGGTTCGGGGTCGCGCTCTCCCGGGCCCGGACGGTGCGTGCGACCATGCAGGACGTGACCGTCGTACGCACTTCCGTACAGCCGCCCTACGCCGCCCACCTGCGGGTCTACGAGCCCCTGGCGGCCTACCCGGAGCCCGAGCGGGCACGCTGGCAGGCCTACGCGGCGGAGCACGGCCCGGACGCCGGGGAGGCGGCCCGGCCGGTCGCGGCGGCGGTGCTGGAGGAGCAGCGGGCGGCGCTCGCGGAGCTGGCGGCCCGCACGCCCCGGGCGCTGCCCGAGCGGGAGAGCGGACGGGCGTACCTGCGGGTGGTGGACGGCGTCCTGTACGTCTGCCCGTGGGCGACCAGGCTGCGCAGCTGGCAGGCGCTGGAGGAGCTGCGGGCCGGGGCTCCGGTGGCGCTGGTGGACACCGCGCTGCCGCCGGCCGCCCGGGAGGCCGCGGAGGCGGACCGGGAGCGCTGGCGGGCCGAGCACCCGGACGCCCGGCCGTGGATCCTGACCAGCCGGTGGGAGGTGCCGGTGCGCTGGTTCCTGCCCTTCGGGGACGAGGACCGCTGCTTCGTGCCCGGCGGCGGCCTGCCGGACGGCGGAGGAGGGGAAGGGGAAGGGGGCGGCGGGGAGCGGCGGGACGGCCGCCCGGCGGCCCTGTTCTACCTGGTGCCGATGGCGCAGGCGCGCCGGCGGGTGGCGCGCGCCTACCGGGCGCTGCGCGAGGCGGTCCCGGACGGGGACCTGACGCGGGGGGCGGAGCGGGTCGGGCGGTGGCTGGAGGAGTTCCATCCGCGTTCGCTGGTGGAACTGGACTACGGGGGGCTGGTGCATCTGCTGGGGCCGGAACGGTTGTTGGCGGACCGTTCGGCGGGGGAGCTGGAGGAGGGGCTGCGCGCGCTGCGGGCGGGGGACACCGCGGAGGCGCTGCGGGTGCACGGGGAACTGACGGCGCGATGGCGCCGGGTGCTGGCGCTGCGGCACGCGAACTGATGTCCGACGGCCCGTGTATGACTGTAAGAGGTCCAAGGGCCGCACCTGCGATGACCAAGGTCCCGGTTCGGGTCAATAGCTGCCGAACGTGACACTACTCACCGTTGACGCGAACTTACCCCTATGTGCAAAAATGGGACAACCAGCCCAACTTCACGTGAGCGTGCCCACTTTTGGGTGGTTCTGGAGTCGATGCGTGCTTTGCGGGGAAACGGAGGGTCTGGTCCCCTCGTAACCGGATGTCATCGTCGTGTGACTGTCCGCTATGGGGTGGTCCATCGCCATCCGTCGGCCTTGAACCCGTGAGGGGTCAATTTTGGCGGTTTGGTCGATAGGGCTGGACGGATGGTGTAGTTGTAGACACCAGGACAAGCCGTTCGTCCTATAACCGACTCGGCCCGTCTATGCCATTTCGGGCATCGCGGGCCAAGGTGCAGAATTTGAAGGATAGAACCGCCCTGGTTCGGTTCTCCGAGGAGGCCGCTCATGACCGCTCGTACCCCTGATGCTGAGCCCCTGCTGACGCCGGCAGAGGTAGCCACCATGTTCCGCGTGGACCCGAAGACGGTCACCCGCTGGGCCAAGGCGGGCAAGCTGACGTCGATTCGCACGCTCGGCGGTCACCGCCGTTACCGTGAGGCGGAGGTGCGCGCCCTGCTGGCCGGGATTCCGGCTCAGCGCACTGAGGCCTGATAGGCCAAAGGCTCTTTAAAGGGGCTGCTTACCGGACTCCGCCGGGTCCGGTAAGCAGCCCCTTTGTCGTACCCCCGGCCGGGCTTCCGGTGCGGGCGGAACGGTCGGAATGTTGAACTCCGGATAACGATTTGATGCGTGTGGGGTGGGGGGGATTTACAGTGAATAGCTGTACAATTTTACATATTAAATTAATGGGGTTCGGGCGAGCCCGCGTCGGGGCGGGCTTCCGGGGAAGATGAGTGACGACCGTCACGCGGGCCGGCGGTTGTGGTCCGGACCGGGCCGGAGTAGGGACTCGACGGCCAAAAACGGAGAGGCCCGGAACCTGGCGGTTCCGGGCCTCTCACACTGCGGCGATCCTGACGGGACTTGAACCCGCGACCTCCACCTTGACAGGGTGGCGAGCTAACCAACTGCTCCACAGGACCAGAGTTTTCCGATCTCGTTCACTCGCTTGCCGCGCTGCGAACAAGACAGACTGTAGCCCATGGTGGGCCCCCAGGTCGAACTGGCTCCTGAAGGCCCACCCGCAGCTCAGACGGCGGGCGGGCCCGAGGCCGGGCGCCCGGGGCGGAGCGCCCGGGTCAGAGCGCCGCCCGGGCCGCCTCCATCGCCTTCATGATCCGCTTCTCCGACACCGGGCTCGGCGTGCCCAGCCCCTGGGCGAAGAAGCTGACCCGCAGCTCCTCGATCATCCAGCGGATCGCCAGCACCTCCCCGGAGGGCTGCTGCCCGGCCGGCACCGCCGCCAGCAGCTCCCCGTACGCCTGCTGCACCTGCTGCACCTTCAGCAGCTGCTGGGCGTCCCGCTGAGGGTGGTTGGGCAGGGCCTCCAGGCGGCGGTCCACCGCCAGCAGGTAGCGCTTGAGGTCCGGCAGCCGCTGCCAGCCGGTGGCCGTCACGAAGCCCGGGTGCACCAGCGAGGCCAGGTGCAGCCGGACGTCGTTCACCGCGTTCAGCAGCACCGGGCTGCTCACCGACTTCAACCGGGTCGACGCCTTGTGGAAGGCGATCAGCGCGGTGGCCGTCTTCAGCGTGGTGTCCGCGGACAGGTCGTACAGGTCCGCGCGCACCTTGTCGTGCAGCTTGCCGAAGGCCGTCGCGTCCCAGGCGGGGCCGCCCGCCAGGGTCATCAGCCGGTCCGTGGCGGCGGCCACGACGTCCTCGAAGAGGGCGGCGATCGAGCCGTGCGGGCTGTGCGAGAGCGCCAGCTTCGCCTGGTTGCCCAGCCGGCCCTGGATCGATTTGGCCGGGGAGGTGGTGGTCAGCGCCAGCAGCCGCCGGGTGCCCTCCCACATCGCCAGCTCCTGCGCCTGCGGGGTGTCGAACAGCTTGACGCCGACCGCGTCGCCCTCGTCCACCAGGGCCGGGTAGGCGCGCAGCGAGTGGCCCCGCGAGCGCTGCTCGAAGGTGCGCTGCAGGACCGGCAGGGACTCCGGCCAGGCGGTCAGCCCGCTCTGCTCGATGCCCTGGCCGGAGGCGGCCGAGGACAACGTCTCCTTGAGCTTCGGCTTGAGCTTCAGCCGCAGCTCCTCCAGGTCCTTGGACTCGGCGAGGTTGCGCTTCCCGTCCACCACCCGGAAGGTCACCCTGAGGTGGTCGGGCACCCGTTCGTCGTCCCAGGCCTCCGGCGGCACCGTGACGGCCGTCAGGCGCTTCAGGGCGTGCTCCAGGGACGGCAGCAGGGGCTCCTGGCGGTCCTTCACCGCGCGCAGCGCCGCCCTGGCGAAGTCCGGGGCCGGCACGAAGTTGCGCCGGACCGCCTTCGGCAGCGACTTGATGTACGCGGTGACCAGCTCCTCCCGCAGACCGGGGATCTGCCAGTCGAAGCCCTCCGCGGTGACCTGGTTGAGCACCGGCAGCGGGATGTGCACGGTCACGCCGTCCGCGTCGCTGCCCGGCTCGAACTGGTAGGTCAGCCTGAACCGCAGCTTGCCCTGCTGCCAGTGGTCCGGGTAGTCGGCCTCGGTGACGCCGCCGGCGGCGTCGTTGATCAGCATCGACTTCTCGAAGTTCAGCAGGTCCGGCTGCTCGTGCCGGGCCTTCTTCCACCAGGAGTCGAAGTGCCGGGTGGAGACGACCTCCTCGGGCAGCCGGGCGTCGTAGAAGTCGAACAGGGTCTGGTCGTCGACCATGATGTCCCGGCGGCGGGCCCGGTTCTCCAGCTCCTCGACCTCGCCGAGCAGCTTGCGGTTCTCCGCGAAGAACCTGTGGTGGGTCTCCCAGTCGCCCTCGACCAGCGCGTTGCGGATGAACAGCTCGCGACAGAGCTCCGGGTCGATCCGGCCGTAGTTGACCTTGCGCTGGGCGACGACCGGCATCCCGTAGAGGGTGACCTTCTCGTACGCCAGCACCGCGCCGGCCTTCTTCTCCCAGTGCGGCTCGCTGTAGCTGCGCTTGATCAGGTGGCCGGCCAGCGGCTCGACCCACTCCGGCTCGATCCTGGCGTTGATCCGGGCCCAGAGCCGGGAGGTCTCCACCAGCTCGGCCGACATCACCCAGCGCGGCGGCTTCTTGAACAGCCCCGAGCCGGGGAAGACCGCGAAGCGGGCGCCGCGCGCGCCGCCGTACTCGCGCTTCTCCACGTCGAACAGGCCGATGTGGGAGAGCAGGCCGGCCAGCAGCGACTGGTGGATCCGGTCCGCGTCCGGCTCGGCGTCGGGGTGGGGCTCCTCCATCGTCACGCCCAACTGCTTGGCCACGGTGCGCAGCTGGGTGTAGATGTCCTGCCACTCCCGTATCCGCAGGTAGTTGAGGAACTCCGCCTTGCACATCCGGCGGAACGCCGAGGAGGAGAGCTCCTTCTGCTGCTCGCGGACGTAGCGCCACATCGACAGGTAGGAGAGGAAGTCCGAGGTCTCCGAGGTGAACCGGCGGTGCCGTTCGTCGGCGGCCTGGCGCTTCTCGGCGGGGCGTTCGCGCGGGTCCTGGATGGAGAGCGCGGCGGCGATCACCATGACGTCGCGGACGCAGCCGTTGCGGTCCGCCTCCAGCACCATGCGGGCCATCCGCGGGTCCACCGGCAGCTGGGCGAGCTTGCGGCCCAGCTGGGTCAGGCGTTTGCGCGGGTCCTTCTCGTCCGGGTCCAGCGCGCCCAGCTCGTGCAGCAGGTGGACGCCGTCCTTGATGTTGCGCGAGTCCGGCGGGTCCAGGAACGGGAAGGCGGCGATGTCGCCGAGGCCGGCCGCGGTCATCTGGAGGATCACCGAGGCCAGGTTGGTGCGCAGGATCTCGGCGTCGGTGAACTCGGGCCGGGAGAGGAAGTCCTCCTCCGAGTACAGCCGGATGCAGATGCCGTCCGAGGTGCGGCCGCAGCGGCCCTTGCGCTGGTTGGCGCTGGCCTGGCTGACCGCCTCGATCGGCAGCCGCTGCACCTTGGTGCGGTGGCTGTAGCGGGAGATCCGGGCGGTGCCCGGGTCGATCACGTACTTGATGCCGGGGACGGTCAGCGAGGTCTCGGCGACGTTGGTGGCCAGGACGATCCGGCGGCTGTTCGACCGCTGGAAGACCCGGTGCTGCTCGGCCGAGCTGAGCCGGGCGTACAGCGGCAGGACCTCGGTGTTGCGCAGCCCCAGCCGGTTCAGCGCGTCGGCGGTGTCGCGGATCTCGCGCTCGCCGGAGAGGAAGACCAGGATGTCGCCCGGGCCCTCGGCCTGGAGCTCCTGGGAGGCCTCGCAGATCGCCTGGACCTGGTCGCGGTCGCGGTCGACCTCGTCCGGGTCCTCGTCGTTCTCGTCGAGGATCGGACGGTAGCGGACCTCGACCGGGTACGTCCGGCCGGAGACCTCGATGATCGGGGCGTCGCCGAAGTGCCGGGAGAAGCGCTCCGGGTCGATGGTCGCGGAGGTGATCACGACCTTGAGGTCAGGGCGCCGGGGGAGCAGCTGCTTGACGTAGCCGAGGATGAAGTCGATGTTGAGGCTGCGTTCGTGCGCCTCGTCGATGATCAGGGTGTCGTACTGGTGCAGATCGCGGTCGGTCTGGATCTCGGCGAGCAGGATGCCGTCCGTCATCAGCTTGACCAGGGTGTCCTGGCCGACCTGGTCGGTGAACCGGACCTTCCAGCCGACCGCCTCGCCCAGCGGACTGCGCAACTCCTCCGCGACCCGCTCGGCCACCGTGCGGGCGGCGATCCGGCGCGGCTGGGTGTGGCCGACCAGACCGCGCACCCCGCGGCCCAGCTCCAGGCAGATCTTCGGGATCTGGGTGGTCTTCCCGGAGCCGGTCTCACCCGCGACGATCACCACCTGGTGGTCCCGGATCGCCGCCAGGATCTCGTCCTTCTTCTGGCTGACCGGAAGCTCGGCGGGATACGTGATCGGGGGGACGGCTCCCCGGCGCCGCTCGACCAGCAGCTCGGCGCGGTCGATGTCGGCGGCGATCTCGGCGGCGACCTTCTGCCGGGCCTCGGGCTTGCGGACCCGGCGGGCGCCCTCCAGCCGGCGCCCGATCCGCACCTGGTCGCGCAGGGTCAGTTCGGGCAGGCGGGCGGCCAGCTCACCGATTCCGGGACCCTCGGCAGGCACAGGAGCGGACTGGACTGCGGGAGAACTCACTGCGGGCATCCCTCTAGGTTCGCAAGGAGGCACGGCGGAGCGCACCTCGGTTTTCGAGCCCCTCCAGTGTCACAGCCGCCGGTGGCGAATCGCGAACGGCTCCGGACGGCCCGGGGACGACCGGGACGGTACCCCCACGGGCCCGTGGCGCACCGGCGGGGAGCGGGGAAAGGGCCCGGAAGGAGGCGTCCCGCGCCGCCGCCGCCGGCGTGCCGGAACCGCCGCCCGGCGCCCCGGCACCGCCGCCGGCCCGCCCGACGGCCGGCCGTCGGCGCGTGGGTGAACGGACCGGGCCGAACTCCCCCGCTGTGGTTAGGCCCCTGCTACAGTTGTGGTAGTTGCAGTTGTGGTTCCCATGAACTTGTGTGCGCCTGCTGGTTGTGACGGCAGGCGCATTTTGTTTCCCGGCCATTTCCCCGGGTGGGTCATCATCGCGGCGACGCGGAACCTACGACCTGTGGGTTCTCGGAACGTCCCATTCGAAGGATAGTTTTCATGGCTAACGGCACCGTGAAGTGGTTCAACTCGGAAAAGGGCTTCGGCTTCATCGAGCAGGAGGGTGGCGGCCCGGACGTCTTCGCCCACTACTCGAACATCAACGCCAGCGGCTTCCGCGAGCTGCTTGAGGGCCAGAAGGTCGAGTTCGACGTCACGCAGGGCCAGAAGGGCCCGCAGGCGGAGAACATCCGTCCGCTCTAGTCTTTTCCGCTGCACGGCACCTGTCGAGCGGCACCGGGGCCCGCACCGCGCGCACGCGCACGGTGCGGGCCCTTCGCTTTGCCTTGGGGCCGGCTCCCGGCTCCTGCGGCTGGGGGAGGTGGCCGGGGCTTGGGTCCCGGGGACACGAAAACGCCCCCGAAGCTGACTGCTTCGGGGGCGTCGTGCCTTTTCAGGCGGTTGTGGCCAGGGCCGGGGTCGAACCGGCGACCTTCCGCTTTTCAGGCGGACGCTCGTACCAACTGAGCTACCTGGCCGTACTACACCGTCTCTTGCGAGACGAGCGATCCCGACGGGACTTGAACCCGCGACCTCCACCTTGACAGGGTGGCGAGCTAACCAACTGCTCCACGGGACCTGGTAGTGGCGAACCACTAAGGTCTTGCGGCACTGCACTTTACTACGGGTACTGCGTTCCTGCGGTACTGCGTGCCCCCAACGGGATTCGAACCCGTGCTACCGCCTTGAAAGGGCGGCGTCCTGGGCCACTAGACGATGAGGGCTTGCGGCCTGTCCTGCTGTTCCCAGCGTTCGGGGACGTCGAGAAGCATATGGGATGTCGGGCGGATCGCCAAAACGGGTTCCGGGCCGGCCGACCGGGCGGGCCCGCGCAAGGGCGTCAGGACCAGCCGAGCTCGTCCAGCTCGTGGTCGTCGAAGCCGAAGTGGTGGGCGACCTCGTGGATCACCGTGGTGCGGACCTCCGCGACCACCTCGTCGTGGGTCTCGCAGTGGCGGAGGGTGGGGCCGCGGTAGATCAGGATGCGGTCGGGCAGGACGCCCGCGTACCACTCGCCGCGTTCGGTGAGCGGGGTGCCCTCGTAGAGGCCGAGGAGTTCGGGGTCGCCCGGGTCGGGCTCGTCCTCGACGAAGACCGCGACGTTGTCCATCATGGCCGCGAGCCGCGGCGGGATCTGGTCGAGCGCGTCGCCGACCAGCGTCTCGAACTCTTCCCGGGTCATCTCCACCGGATCATTGTCGGGTCTGGGGTGACGGGGTGCCAGGTGGCGGAGGCCGGTGTTTGATGGCGCTATGACGACCTCGGAGGGCACGGTGGACGACCCGGTGGACGACCCGCCCCGGGCGCCGCAGGCCGCGGCGCGGGTGCGGCAGCGGCCGCCGGTGCTGCGCGGGCAGGGCCCGGCGGTGGCGGTGGTCGCCGTCGGCGGGGCGATCGGGGCGGTGGCCCGGTACGCGGCCGGGCTCGGCTGGGAGACCGGGCCGTCGGCCTTCCCGTGGACGACGCTGCTGATCAACGTGGTCGGCTGCGCGGTGATCGGGGTCTTCCTGGTGGTGATCACCGAGGGCCGGCAGGCGCACCCGCTGGTGCGGCCGTTCTTCGGCACCGGCGTGCTCGGCGGGTTCACCACCTTCTCGACGTACGCGGTGGACGTCCGGCGGCTACTGGAGGAGGGCCGGCCCGGGCCCGCGCTGGCGTACCTGGGGCTGACGCTGCTGGGCGCGCTGCTCGCGGTGTGGGCGGCGGCCGGACTGACCCGGCGGCTGGTCCACCGGGCGGTCCGCCGGGGTGCCGCCGAGGGCGGCGCCACGGCGGGCGGGGGTGCGCGGTGAGCCGGCTGGGCGGGCCCGCGCTGCGGCTGACGGTGCTGGTCGGCGAGAGCGACCGCTGGCACCACCGCCCGCTGTACAGCGAGGTCGTGCACCGGGCGCGGGCGGCCGGGCTGGCCGGGGCGAGCGTGTTCCGGGGGATCGAGGGCTTCGGGGCCTCGTCGCTGGTGCACACGACGCGGCTGCTGTCGCTGAGCGAGGACCTGCCGGTGGCGGTGGTGATCGTGGACGGGGAGGAGCGGGTGCGGGCCTTCCTGCCGCAGCTGGACGGGCTGGTGGCGGAGGGCCTGGTGCTGCTGGACCGGTGCGAGGTCGTGACCTACGCGGGGCGGGGAGGGGCGGCGGAGTGAACTGGCTGCTGGTGGTGGTGGGCGCGGTGGTCGGCGCGCCGTTGCGGTACCTGACCGACCGGGCGGTGCAGTCCCGGCACGACTCGGTGTTCCCGTGGGGGACGTTCACGGTGAACGTGGTCGGCTGCCTGATCCTCGGCACGGTGACCGGGGCGGTGACGGCCGGCGCGGCGTCCTCACAGGTCCAACTGCTGCTGGGGACCGGGCTGTGCGGAGCGCTGACCACCTATTCGACCTTCTCGTACGAGACGCTGCGGCTGGCCGAGACCGGTGCCGGGCGGTACGCGCTGGCCAACGTGGCCGGCAGCCTGGCGGCCGGGCTGGCGGCGGTGTACGCGGGGGCGGAGCTGGCCGCGGCGCTCTGGGGCTGACGGTGCCGGGGCCGATGACTCCGAGGACTCCGGGGCCGAGGGTCCGGGGCTGACGGTGCCGGGGTCGAGGGTTCCGGGGCCGGTGGGGTGCCCCTGACGGCCGGGGCCGGGGGAACTGGTGTGCTGCCCGTGTCCCGCCGGGGCGGGCGCGCGTTGGGCACCGAAAGCGGCCGCGCGCGCGTGGGCGGCCCGGGTGGGGCGGTAGAGAGGGACCTCGGTGGCTTCGGTGCGGGCGGTACGAGCGGTTCGGGCAGTGCGGGCGGTCCGGTCGGCGCGGATGCGGGATGCGGCGGTCCTGCGCTCGCGCGCGGTCCGGGCGGCGGCGGTGCTGACGGTGGCCGGCCTCGGGCTGACCGGGTGCATGTCGGTCGGCCCGGCGGCGGAGGAGAAGCACGGCGGGGTGGCGCCGGTCGGGCAGGCCGGTCCGGCGGGCAAGCCGGGGGCGCCGGTCGGGGCCTCGGCCTCGCCGGGAGCCGGGCACCCGGGGGGCGCGTCGGGGCACCCGGAGCGGCCCGGGGGGCTCCAGGCGGAGAGCGGGGCGGGCGGGGCCACGGCGATGGCGCCCGGTGAGGCGGCACCCGGCGCGAACGGCGCGGTGGCCGGCGTGGTGCCGGTGCCGGGGGCGGGAGCCGCGGACGGCGCGCCCGGCGGGGGCGCGGCGGGCGGCGTGAACACCAGCCCCGCGCCGCACCCGGGCGGTGGCGCCCCGGGCGGTCCCGGCGGCACGGCGGGCTCCGGTGGTACGGGCGGGGCGGGCGGCACCGGCGAGGGCCGCTCCGGCGGCTCGGCGGGCACTCCCTCGTCGACCCCGAGCGGCCGCCCGTCGAGCACCCCCGAGCCCGAGCACAGCTCGCCCGCCGCGACCGTCCCGCCGGGCCCGGAGCCCTCCAACGGCAGCTCCGGTTCGTCGGCCCCCAGCCCCCGGGCGGGCGCCCACTAGGGGGTTGGCCTGGGTATTTGCCTCTGATCCCCAGGTTCCTCTATGGTGGTAGATCGTTCGTTTGATTCATTTGATTGGCGCCCTATTCCCATCTGGCGCCCTTGGCGCGTTCCGGCGATCCGTGGCTGACCGCATAGAGGCGGTTGTGAAACAGAACCCCCGGACTTTGGCGCGTGCCACTTCCGGAAGGTTTTGCATGTCTCTCGTTGACGACGCCCGCTTCGCCATGCCCGCGAACGAGGCCGCCGCCGATGTCACCGACACCGTCGACACCGACACCACCGTCGACACCCTCGGTACCGCCCCCGACACCGCCCCGGACGAGGTGATCGCCGAGGCCGAGGAGGCCACCGAGGAGGCGGCCGCCGAGCCGACCATCACCTTCGGCGACCTGGGCCTGCACGACGACGTCGTGCGCGCCCTCGCCAAGCGCGGCGTCACCACCCCGTTCCCGATCCAGGCCGCGACCATCCCGGACGCCCTGGCCGGCAAGGACGTGCTGGGCCGTGGCCGCACCGGCTCCGGCAAGACCCTCAGCTTCGGCCTGCCGCTGCTGACCCGCCTCGCCGACGGCGAGCGCACCAAGCCCAAGCACCCGCGCGGCCTGATCCTGGTCCCGACCCGCGAGCTGGCCATGCAGGTCGCCGACGCCCTGGAGCCGTTCGGCTCGGTGCTCGGCCTCAAGCTCAAGGTCGTCTGCGGCGGCACCTCGATGTCGAACCAGATCTACGCGCTGGAGCGCGGCGTCGACGTCCTCGTCGCCACCCCCGGCCGTCTGCGCGACCTGCTGAACCGCGGCAGCGCCAAGCTCGGCGACGTCCGCACCGTCGTGCTCGACGAGGCCGACCAGATGGCCGACATGGGCTTCCTGCCCGAGGTCACCGAGATCCTCGACCAGGTGCCGGCCGGCGGCCAGCGCCTGCTGTTCTCCGCCACCCTGGAGAACGAGATCGACACCCTGGTGAAGCGCTACCTGAAGAACCCGGTCACCCACGAGGTCGACCCGTCGGCCGGCGCCGTCACCACCATGACCCACCACATCCTCGTGGTGAAGCCCAAGGACAAGGCGCCGATCACCAACGCGATCGCCGCCCGCAAGGGCCGCACGATCATCTTCGTCCGCACCCAGATGGGCGCCGACCGCGTCGCCGAGCAGCTCATCGAGGCCGGCGTGAAGGCCGACGCGCTGCACGGCGGCATGACCCAGGGCGCCCGTACCCGCGTCCTCGGCGACTTCAAGGACGGCTACGTCAACGTCGTCGTCGCCACCGACGTCGCCGCCCGCGGCATCCACGTCGACGGCATCGACCTGGTCCTCAACGTGGACCCGGCCGGCGACCACAAGGACTACCTGCACCGCTCCGGCCGCACCGCGCGTGCCGGCCGCTCCGGCGCCGTCGTCACCCTGGTGCTGCCGCACCAGCGCCGCGGCGTGTTCCGCCTGATGGAGGACGCGGGCGTCGACGCCAGCCGCCACATCCTCGACCACGCCTTCGACGCGGAGGTCGCCCGGATCACCGGCGCCCGCTCGCTGACCGAGGTCCAGGCCGAGAGCGCCGCCAACATCGCCGGTGCCGCCGAGCGCGAGCTCGCCGACATGACCCGCCAGCTGGAGCGCGCGCAGCGCCGCGCCACCGAGCTGCGCGAGGAGGCCGACCGCCTCTCCGCCCGTGCGGCGCGCGAGCGGGCCGACCTGGGCATCGAGGACGAGGAGCCGGCCGCCGCCGAGGAGACCGCCGAGTCGACCGAGGCCGCCCCGGCCGCCTCCGAGGCCCCGGCCGCCGCCCCGCAGGCCGAGGAGCGCACCCCCTCGTACCGCGAGGCGCGCACCGAGCGTCCGGCCTTCGGCCGTGACCGTGACCGTGACGACCGTCGCTCGGGCGGCTTCGACCGCGACCGTGGCGGCGACCGCGGTGGCGACCGTGGCGGCTTCAACCGTGACCGCGGTGGCGAGCGCGGCGGCTTCAACCGTGACCGTGACGACCGTCGTTCGGGCGGCTTCGACCGCGACCGTGGCGGCGACCGTGGCGGCTTCAACCGCGACCGCGGTGGCGAGCGCGGCGGCTTCGGCGGCCGTGACGACCGTCGCTCGGGTGGCTTCGACCGTGACCGTGGCGGCGACCGCGGTGGCGACCGTGGCGGCTTCAACCGCGACCGCGGCGGCGAGCGCGGCGGCTTCGGTGACCGTCCGGCCCGCTCCTTCGGTGACCGTCCGGCCTTCGGCCGCGACCGTGACGAGCGCGGTGCCAGCACCAGCCGTCCGTTCTCGCGCCGCGACGACCACCGCTCCGGCGGCCGTCCGCAGTCCGGTGGCTTCAACCGTGACCGTGGCGGCGAGCGCGGCGGCTTCGGCGGCGAGCGTGGCGGCTTCAACCGCGACGACCGCAAGCCGCGCTGGAAGAACTGACGCCGCACCGGTAGGCCGTAGGCCGCCGGACCGGCTGAACCGTACGTAACGAAGGGCCCGCTCCGTCCCCCGGAGCGGGCCCTTCGCGTTCCCCCGATACCCCCCGACACCTCGTCGTGCTCCCCCCGAGGTGTTGTTCTGGAAGTGAGAATAACCTGTGGCGGTCGGGCGCGGTAGTCCCGTAGCGTCCCGGACATGAGCAGCAGACTGCACGAAGTGGCACGGGTGAACGAGGAGATCGCCGGGCGGGGGGAGTACCGGACGGCCGGTGGTGAACTCGTCCGGGTGGGGCCGGAGTCGACGGCGGCGCGGGCCGGCACGGTCTCGTACCCGCCGCAGGCGCTGGACGCGCTGGTGGCGGCCGGCGGGCCGGGGGCGGGGCCCCGTGCGGGCGTCGAGGTCACGGCCGAGGGCAGCATCGGGGCCGCCCGGCGGCTGGTCGAGGCCGGGGCCGGACCGGTCGGGGTGCTGAACTTCGCCTCCGCGCGCAACCCCGGCGGCGGCTACCTGCGCGGCGCCCGCGCCCAGGAGGAGGACCTGTGCCGCAGCGCGCTGCTGTACAGCTGCCTGCTGGAGGCGCCGGACTACTACGAGGCGCACCGCGCCTCCACCGACCTCCGGTACAGCCACCGGGTGATCGTCTCGCCGGACGTGCCGGTGATCCGGGACGGCCGCGGGGACCTGCTGGCGCGCCCCTACCCGGTCACCTTCCTGACCTCGCCCGCGCCCAACGCCGGTCAGCTGGACCGGCGTTCGGCCGGTACGGACGTCCGGGGCGTGCTCGCCGAGCGGGCCGAACGGGTGCTCGCGGCGGCGGCCCGGCACGAGGTGCGCGCCCTGGTGCTCGGCGCCTGGGGCTGCGGGGTGTTCCGCAACGACCCGGCGCAGGTCGCCGAGGCCTTCGAGGGCGCGCTGGCCCGGTACGGGGCGGCCTTCGAACGGGTGGTGTTCGCGGTCTGGGACCGCTCACCGGTCTCCGCGAACCGGGCCGCGTTCGAGGCCCGGTTCGGCGCGGCGGGCCGGGCCTGAGGGCCCGGCTGCAGGGCCCCGCTGGAGGGCCCGGCTTCAGTGGCCCTTGCGGGCGCAGAGCGCCGTCGCGGCCGTGGAGGCCGCCGCGACCACGCCGGTGACCGCGAAGACCGACGGCCAGGCACCGATCTTCTTCGCCAGCGGGTGCGAACCGCCGAAGGCCGCCACGTACAGGCCGGTCAGCGCCGCCGCCGCGCCCGTGCCCGAGCTGCGGCGCCACTGTGCGGCCGCCCCGGCGCCGGCCACCGCCAGCACCGCGCCGCCCAGTTCGCGCCGGCCGGTCCAGCGGGCGACGCCGTAGCCGCCGACCAGACCGCTCGCCGCGGTCAGCGCGGCGGGTGCGGCGGCCGCGAGCACGTTGGGGACCTTCGCCATCGTCGACTCCACTCCTCGGGGCTGTGTCGGTCTCCCGACCATAACCCGGCCGGGCCGGCGGGCTTCCGGGGCCTCCGGGCGGCGGGCCGCCGGCGGTGCGACGGCACCGGGTCTGTCGGTGCCCGGTGGCAGACTCGACCCGTGACCGACGACGCCATCACCGACGGCAGCTACCTCATCCGCAACGTCGGCAGCGGCCTGCTGCTGGAGGTCGCCGCCGCCTCCCGCCGCAGCGGCGCCCGGATCGTCCTGGGGGCGGACGCCGGGACGGACGCCCAGCTGTGGCGCCTCACCGCCGTCCACCCGGGCGGCGCGCTCTTCCACGTCGAGAACGCGGGCAGCGGCAAGCGCCTCGACGTCACCGGCGCCTCCCCGGACGACGGCGTCCCGATCCAGCAGTGGTCGGCCAACGCCTTCGGCGCCCAGGAGTGGCTGCTGGAGGCGCATGTGGACGCCCCGGGGACGTACACCGTCACCAGCTTCGTCAGCGGCAAGCCGCTGACGGCGCCGGACGCCCCGGACGGGGTCGTCCACCAGTGGGAGGACGTCGACGCGCCCACCCAGTGGTGGCGCTTCGAGCGGCGCGGGTAGCGGGTAGCCGGTGAAGGGCGGCGGGTGAAGGGCGGCTCAGGCCGCGAGGTTGGTGCGGAGGGCGTCCAGTTCGGGGTCGGTGACGCCGTGGTGCCGCAGGTAGCCGGGAACGCTGCCGTGGTGGTCCTCGATCCAGCCCAGGGAGGAGGCGAGGAGTTCGGCGCCGACCGGCCGGGAGAGCCGCTCGCTGCCGGTCTCGTCGAGGTAGGGGACGGGCCCCTCGTCGAGGCCGAGACCGAGGTTGGAGAGCAGGAAGTCGGCGGTGATCTCGGCCTCGGAGGCGTCCAGCAGGGACTGGAGGACGGCGATGGTGAGCCCGGTGCGGTCCTTGCCGACGGCGCAGTGGACGACGGCGGCCAGCGACCCGGGCGCGGCGAGGCGGCGGACGACGGCGGCCAGCGAGGGGCCGGCGCTCTCGGCCATGAACGGGTAGAGCGCGGACTGGTCCTCGGGCCAGGGCCGGTCGCCGCCGTCCTCCGGGGTCGGGTGCGGCGGCAGGGTCGGCAGGCTGAGGGTCTCGTGGTCGAGGCCGTGCCGCTGGTCCGGCCAGGCCTCCAGCTCGAACGCGCTGCGCAGGTCGAACACCGTCCGCAGGCCGAGGCCCTTGAGCCGTCGGGCGCCCTCCTCGGTGAGCGTGTGGAAGGACCCGGAGCGGTAGAGCACGCCCCGGCGGAGGGCGCCGATCCCGCCCGCGTCACGGAAGTTGCGCACACCGGGGATGTCGATGAAGGCGTCGGTCATGGCCACCACCGTACGGGCGGAGGCGGGCGCGCGGAAGGAAACCGGAGCGGGCGCTTCGATGGCGGGGCGGCGCTGTCCGAAACCGGCCCCCGGCGGCCGGCGGCGCCTCAACGGCCGCCCGAGACCTCCAGGAACGCCCCGGTGGTGTACGAGGCGGCCGGGGAGAGCAGGAACAGGATCGCCTCGGCGACCTCCTCCGGCTGCCCGCCGCGCCGCATCGGCAGGCCGGGGGCGACCCGGTCGACCCGGCCGGGCTCGCCGCCGAGCGCGTGGATGCCGGTGTGGATCAGGCCCGGGCGGACGCAGTTGACCCGGATCCCCTCGGCCGCGACCTCCAGGGCGAGGCCGCGGGTCATCGAGTCCACCGCGCCCTTGGCGGCCGCGTAGTCGACGTACTCGTTGGGTGAGCCGATCCGGGAGGCGGCCGAGCCCACGTTGACGATCGCGCCGCCGCGACCGCCGTGCCGGGTGGACATCCGGCGGACGGCCTGGGCCGCGCACAGGAACGGGCCGGTGATGTTGGCGGCCCAGATCCGGTTCAGCCGGTCCTCGTCGATGTCCTCCAGCCGGCACTGCCGCTCCAGCGTGCCCGCGTTGTTCACCAGGCCGGTGAGCGGCCCGAGTTCGGCGTCCACGGTGGCGAACAGCCGTTCCACCTCGGCGGCCCGGCTGACGTCGGCGCGTACGGCGAGGGCGGTGCCGCCCTCGGCCCGGACCGCGTCCACGACGGCGGCCGCCGAGGCCTCGTCCGTACGGTAGTTGACGCAGACCCGGTGGCCTCGGCGGGCGGCCAGCAGCGCGGTGGCGGCGCCGATGCCGCGGCCGGCGCCGGTGACGAGCAGGACATCGTCGGTGGTGGTGGTCGACATGGCCGGTACGCTACCCGGCCGCCCGGCCGGCCACCGCCGGACCCGAATCCGGTCACCCGGCGCGGACCGGAATTCGTTGGCCCGGCGCGGCCCGGACCAGGGAGGATGCCGGTACCCGTTCCGCGGCCCGTCCGCGCACCTCCCGGGAGGAGACCGCCCGTGCCCGCCGCCGCCCCCGGCACCGTCCTGCTCTCCGGCATCGTCGGATCCACCGCGTACGGCTTCGCGCACGCCGGTTCCGACATCGACCGGCTGGGCCTGTTCGCCGTCCCCACCGAGGAGTTGCACGGCCTGCACCGCCCGGCCGAGTCGCACGTCGGCACCGCGCCGGACGTCACCCTGCACGAGGCCGCCAAGTGGTGCCGGCTCGCGCTGGGCTGCAACCCGACCGCCTCCGAACTCGTCTGGCTGCCGGACGGGCTGTACGAGACCCGCACGCCGCTCGGCGAGGAACTGATCGGCATCCGCACCGCCTTCCTCAGCGCGACGGCCGTCCGGAACGCCTATCTCGGCTACGCCGACCAGCAGTTCCGCAAGCTGCTGACCCGCGACACCGCCGACCCGGACACCCGGCGCCGCGCCGCCAAGCACGCCCGGCACCTCGTCCGGCTGGTCGAGCAGGCCGTCCGCCTGCACGAGACCGGCCGCAACCTGATCCGGCTGCCCGACCCCGAACGGATCCGCGACCTCGGCGAACGCATCGCCGACCGCCCCGCCGTCGCCGAGTCGTTGCTCGCCGACGCCGCCGACCGCCTGGCCGGCCCCGGCGTCCTGCCCGCCGCTCCCGACCCGCGCCCCGTCGAGGACTGGCTCCGACGGGTCCGGGCCGCGCACTACACACCGCCTCGAGAAGCGCTCCACGGTTCCGGCGCGTCCGCGCAATCCACTGGCGGAGCCGTGGGCCCCACCGGGTAGGATCGCCGTGGCCCTCCCCACCAGGCACCAACGGGACCAAGGGCCTCGGGGCACTAGCTCAATTGGCAGAGCTGCGGACTTTTAATCCGTAGGTTCAGGGTTCGAGCCCCTGGTGCCCCACCGACGAAGAGCCAGGTCAGGCCGCAGCCGACCTGGCTCTTTCCGTTGCCGGACGCCGGACGGTGCCCGGCGCCCGGCGGACGACGCGTGTCGCGTGTCGGGTGTCGCGGTTCAGCGGCCGGCGCCGGTGGCGACGGACTCGATGACGCCCTGCCAGACCCGGCGGTAGCCCCCGCGGAGCGGGCCGCCGGCGAGGTCGAGGATCTCCGAGGCCGCCTCGACCAGTGGTGCCGGGTCCTGTGAGGCGCCCAGCCGGGCGTGGGCCTCCAGCAGGGCGGTGCCGCGCGAGGGGTCGGCCTCCAGCAGGCGGCGCGGAAGCCACTTGCCGCTGCCCGTCCAGGCCCGGTGGTGGTCGCACAGCAGGTCGGCGGCGGTGGTGACGACGAACCCGGCGACAGCCAGCCGTTCGAACGGATCGGTCGCGTCGCGCAGGTCGTCCAGGGCGTCGGTCAGGCCGTAGCGCTTGGTCTCGACGACGTCCGGTCCGAGCGCGGCCGGGCCGCGGCGGAGGTCCTCCTCCGCCAGCGCCCGGGCGCGCCCGGCCTCGCCGTCCACGTCGACCAGGACCAGGCCGGTGGCGTACATGCTCTGCAGGACCGCCCGGCGGGTGTCGGCGTCCACCGCGAAGAGGTCGCGGAGCCCGGCCCGGGTGTGGACGAAGAGCTCCACGACCCGTCCCTCGAAGTGGAGCGTCTCCCGGTAGGTCTCGCCGCCGCTGGCGACCAGGACGGCGAGGTCCAGGTCACTGCTCGCGGTCGCCCGTCCCGAGACGGTCGATCCCGCCAGGACCACGGCGAGGGCGCCGGGGAACCGCTCCTGGACGAGACGTCGTGCTTGATCGATCGGATCGTGTCGCATCCGACCACGGTGCCACGGAAGGACCGGGCCGTCACACCGCGTCCCGGTAGACGGAGGCGCCCAGGGCCGGGAGCCGCTCGACCGAGTCGATGTCCGGCCCGGCCGGCCCGCCGTGGACGAGGACGCTCCGCAACGCCTCCTCCAGTGCCACCTGGGCGATCCCGGCCCCGAGGCAGAAGTGCCGCCCGTGGCCGAACGCCAGTGAGGCACCGCTGCCCCGCGGGGAGTGCGCCGAGGCCGGGGCGTCGTCGGCCGGGGCGTCTTTGGCCGGGGTGTCATCGGCCGGGGTTTCGACCGCGGCGGCCCAGGCCAGCACGCCGACGACCCGTTCCCCCGCCCCGATCCGCCGGCCGCCGAAGTCGATCGGGCAGCCGGAGCGGCGGGGCGCGAAGTGGAACCCGGTGTCCCGGCCCAGGCACAGGTCGACCAGTCCGGCGAAGTCGCCGGCGCCGGCCGCCTCCTGGGCCCGCGGCAGGTGCCGGAGCGAGCGCAGCGCGCCGGTCAGCGCGTGGGAGGTGGGGTCCAGGGCCCCGGTGACGATCTGCATGTAGACGGCGGCCAGTTCGCGCCCGGACAGCCGCACCCCGGCCGCGGTCAGCTCGTTCAGCAGCCAGTCCGCTCCGCTGCGGCCGCGTGCGGCCAGCCACTCCTCCAGTTCCGCGAGCCGGTCCAGGGCGGCCCGCGCCATCCCGATGTCCTGACCGTCGTTGGACAGGTAGCCGATGGTCGGCGCGGTCATCGCGCGGAGCCGCTCCACCTCCTCGGCGGGCAGCCGCAGCAGGAGGGAGAGCATCGCCTCGCTCACCGGACGGGCGAAGGTGGCGACCGGGCGGCGGCCGTCCATCCGCCGGACGATGTCCGCGAAGGCGGTGCGGAAGGCCGGCCGGAGCTGCTCGGCCCGGGCCCGGGAGAAGGACCTGCGCAGCGTCCGGCTGGCCGCGCGCTGCGCGGGCGCGTCCGAGAACACCGGCCAGCACCCCAGGAAGGCCTCCAACTCCTCGACGGTCTCGGCCCCGGGGGCGCCCACCAGCGCGGGCTCCAGCGGGGAGGCGCCGCGCGCGACGAAGCGGTGGTCGGTCAGCATCTCCCGCACCCGCACCGGGTCGGTGACGTACCAGGACCGGGTCGGCTCGTGCCAGACGGCCGCCTCGCCGGTGGCCCACAGCAGTTCGTAGGCCTGGTAGGGGTCGCCGGTGAGCAGCCGGTCGACGTTCCCGTGCGCCGGGCAGCCGCCGCCGCTGGGTGCCGTCCGTGCGGTGTCGGCCTCGTGGGCCGGTCCGGAAGTTCCGGGCATGGGCTTGGGTGAACCTTTCTCGCTGTTCGGTTGCTCCGCTGTTCGGTTGCTCCGCTGTTCCGGTGCTCCGCCGTTCGGTTGCCCCGCTGTCCGGTTGCCCCGGTCAGGCTCCCCGGACGGCGCCGAAGCGCAGTGACACCTGCCCGTTCGACGCCGCCGTCAGTTCCGCGGCCCGGCCGAGCGGGACCGACATGATGGGGTCGACGTGGCCGAACGGGAGGTCGGCCACCACCGGTACCGCCAGCCCGCCGGTCACTTCGCGCAGCCGCTTGAGGACCGTCTGCGGGTCGATCTCGACGCCGCTCGGGATGCGCCCGAGGGCGAGCCCCGCGATCCGTCCGAACTCCTCCTGCCGGCTGAGCTGGTGGAGGAGCCGCAGGGCCTGCCATTCGAGCGCGCTGTCGGAGATCTCGACCAGCAGGACGCGGTCGGAGAGCCGGGGCCAGTACGGCGTCCCGGCGTGCGACATGAGGGTCTCCAGGTTGAGCGCGAGGACCTCGCCGCGCCCGACCCCCGGCCTGATCACGAGCGGGGCGGAGGCCCGCACCGCGGCCCGCCGTACCCCGTCCCCGGTCTCCCAGCGGGGCCGCTCGTCGACCCGGACGTCGGTCCAGGACGCCTGGTAGGCCTCGCGCCGGGTCGCTTGCAGCAGGGACTCCAGGGAGTACCGCGGCACTCCCCCGAACTCGCCGAACTGGGGCAGCACCGCCGGACCGTAGATGCTCGCCAGCCGGGCCCGCTCGCTCAGCAGCAGGTGGAACGAACTGGTGTCGCTGTACCCGACGAACCACTTGGGGTTGGCGCGGACCAGCTCCAGGTCCACCGAGTCCAGCACCTGGTGCGAGGCCCAGCCCCCGATCGCCGACACGATCGCCGAGACGTTCGGGTCGGCGAACCCGCGGTGCAGGTCCTCCAACCGGGAGGCGACGGTCTCCTCGCCGGGCTTGCGGCGGTCGGAGACGTGGCCGCCGAGCCGGACCCGGAACCCGCTGCGCTCCAGTTCCTCGACACCCCGCCGGAGCCTGCGGCCGAACCTGGACGGGGTGTTGGAGGACAGCGACACCACCAGGATCTCGTCACCCCGCCTCAGCGGCGGGGGGAAGGCGACTCCCGGCATGTCACTCGTCCCGGCCCGCCCGCGGCGCGGCGGCGGGGCTCGCCGTCTCGCGGGAGGCGAGGGTGCGCCGGATCCGGTCGGCGACCTCCGGGAGCGGGACGTCCGTCTCCTGCGAGCCGTCGCGGAACCTGAGCGCCGCGGTGCCGGCGGCCACGTCCCGGTCGCCGGCCACGACGACGAAGGGGGCGCGCAGCCGCTGGGCGTTGAGGATCTTCTTCGGCAGCCGGTCGCCGGAGGTGTCGAGCTGGGTGCGTACGCCGGACTCCAGGAGTTCGGCGAGGAAGCGCGAGAGGTACTCGGTGTGACCCGACTCGGCGTCGGCGCGCACCGGCACGCCCGCCACCTGGACGGGGGCCATCCAGGCCGGGAACTGCCCGCCGTAGTGCTCGATCAGGACGCCCAGGAACCGCTCCAGGGATCCGAAGAGCGCGCGGTGGATCATCACCGGGCGCACCCGGGAGCCGTCGGCGGCCTGGTACGACAGTTCGAACCGTGCCGGGGTCTGGAAGTCGAGCTGGATGGTCGACATCTGCCAGTTCCGGCCCAGCGAGTCGCGCACCTGGACGCTGATCTTGGGACCGTAGAAGGCCGCGCCGCCCGGGTCCGGCACCAGGTCCAGTCCGGTGGACTCGGCGGCGGCGACCAGCGCCTCGGTGGCGGTGCCCCAGTCCTCGTCGCTGCCGATGAACTTGTCGGAGTCGTCGCGGGTCGAGAGCTCCAGGTAGAAGTCGTTCAGGCCGAAGTCGCGCAGCAGGTCCAGCACGAACGCGAGGACGGTCTTCAGTTCCTCCTGGATCTGCTCCTGGGTGCAGAAGATGTGGGCGTCGTCCTGGGTCATGTTCCGGACCCGGGTCAACCCGTGCAGGGTGCCGGACCGCTCGTACCGGTGCACCGATCCGAACTCGAAGAGCCGCAGGGGCAGTTCCTTGTAGGAGCGGCCGCGGTTCTTGAACACCACCGCGTGCATCGGGCAGTTCATGGCCTTGAGGTAGTACTCGCTGCCGTCCACCGCCATGCCGGGGAACATGCCGTCGGCGTAGTAGGGCAGGTGGCCGGAGCGCAGGAACAGCTCCTCCTTCGCGATGAAGGGGGTGTTGATCAGCGTGTACCCGGACCTGCGGTGCTTGTCGAGCGAGTAGCGCTGCATCTCGTCGCGGATCGCCGCGCCGTTCGGCAGCAGGATGGGCAGGCCCGGGCCGATCTCGTCGGCGAAGGTGAACAGTTCCATCTCGGAGCCGAGGCGGCGGTGGTCCCGCCGGGCGGCCTCCGCCAGGAACTCGCGGTGGCGGGCCAGCGCGTCCTCGTCGGCCCACGCGGTGCCCTTGATCCGCTGGAGGCTCTCGTTGGCCTCGTCCCCCCGCCAGTACACGGCGGAGGAGGCGGTCAGCTCGAACGCGGTCAGGTAGCCGCTGTCGGGGGCGACCACCTCGGTGCCGAGCCCGGTCCACAGCGGTTCGGCGCCCTCCGGGCCGACCGGGTGGCGGAAGGCGTTCGGGGCGTCCTGGCCGAGCCGCTCCCCGGCGATCTCCCTCAGGAACCGGTTGCCGGCCGCCGCGGCGTCGGCCTCCTCGGCGGAGGTGATCGGGAAGGCGTCGAGCGGCAGCCGGCGCTTGACGATGCGGCGCATCCGCTTGTCGAGTCGCTTGAGCACCTCGGGGGTGACCGGTTCGAGGCCGGCGAAGTCGGCGTGGAAGCCGTCCTCGGCCTGGTCGGAGCCGGCCGGCAGGGCGTCCGGGAACTCCTCGCGGACGGCCATGGCCAGGACCAGCGCGGCGGTGGCCCGCAGGACCCGCAGACCGGCCTCGCTCCCGGCCGTCAGGACCCGGGCCTCGCCCGGCTCGTCGGCCGGCCGGCGCAGCGACCGGACCCGGCCGCCGGTCTCGACCGCGACGGCGGTGCCCGGGCGGCCGGGGGTACGGGCGTCCTTCGGCAGGGCGGAGAGGGGGGAAGCGTCGGCTTCCACGTGGAGGGGGAGGTGGAGGTCCTGGTCCAGGACCGGTGCTTCAGCCATTGTTCTGTGACTCCGTCGCGGTGACTTTGACTTGTCGTTACTTGCGCACGAGGTGGAACACGAGGTCGCCGGGGTACTCCCCGTCGCCGTACGGGGTGCCCCGGTAGTCCGAGTCGATCCGGACGACCTCGAATCCCGCGCGCTCGATGAGCGGGACCACTTCCCCGAGGAAGTAGTAGCGGGTGCGGTAGTGCCAGTGCAGGTCGTAGCTCTCGCCCTCGGGCGTGGTGACCGTGTAGTCCTCCTCGACGAGCTGCGTCTGCCGGAAGTGGTCCCGGTCGTCGACGGTGACCACGCGCTCGATGCGGTGGCCCTCGGCGTCCTCGAAGACCTGGGTGGCGATGACGCCGGTCTTGGCGAGCAGGGGGATCGAGGGGTTGAACAGGTCGAAGACGAAGGCGCCGCCGGGCCGCAGGCTCCGCGCGACCGCCCGGAGGCAGGCCTCCAGCTCGGCCGGGTCGGTGACGTGCTGGAACACCCGGAAGGGGGCGATCGCCAGGTCCAGGTCCTCGCCCCGGAAGTCCTGGATGAGCTCGCAGCGGGCCTCGACGGTGTCGATGCCCCGGGCGCGCAGACCCTCCGCCAGGACCTCGACCTCGTCGGCGTCCATGTCCACCGCGACGATGCGGGTCTGCGGCAGGCGCTCGGCCAGTCCGAGGGTCACCCGCCCGGTTCCGCAGCCGAACTCCGCCAGGCGGCGCGGCGCGGCCCGGACGGCCTGCTCCAGGTAGAACTCCACGTCCTCGGTGCGCGTCTCGTAGACGAGGTCGTACACGGAGGCGACGTTCTTGTACTTCAGGTCCACAGGTTGGTCTCCAGGTGTTCTGACCAGAGGGTGTCGAGGCCGGCCAGGGCGGGGCCCTCCGCGGCGTGGAGGCCGTCCAGCCACGTGCGGAGCTCCGTCCGGCCGACGCCGGAGCGGGTGACGGCCGTGCGGCAGGCCTCCAGGTACTTGCGCATGAGCTTGGTCCTGGCGTCCCGGTTGGACGGTCGCAGCCCCTCGGTCCAGAGCACCGAGGCGACCAGGAAGGCGTCCTGCAGATGGCGGTCGGCCCAGTGGTCGCCGGTGGGCCCGGCGGGGAAGGGGAAGGCGTCCAGTACGTGGTCGAGGCCCAGCCGGGCCCGCAGGACGGTGGTGTCGCCGAACCCGATCTCGGTGAACGGCCCGGTGGCGTGCTCCGCCTCGTCGCAGGTGAAGTCGATGTAGTTGCCCACGTCGTCGTACTCGCCGGTCCCGGGGTGGCGCAGTGCGACGTTGAAGTTCACCCCGTGGACGCCGGGGATGCCGATGGTGTGCGTGTAGTACTCCGGCGGCCGGCTGTCCCACTCGACCCGGACCCGCTGCGCGAAGACCTCGACCGCCCGGGACAGGCCGCGGTGCGCGCGGCTCGCGCGGACCAGGACGTCCTCGGGGGCGAACCCGCAGCGGTCCAGGAAGAAGGCCAGGGTCTGCCGGGCCGGGACCGGCCCGTCGTCGGCCGGGAGGACGATCGAGAAGTTGGTGAAGTGGCCGCCCCAGCCGAACGGAGTGGTGCAGTCGCCGAGCGTCCGGAGGTTCTGGGTGCGGACCGCCGGCTGGACCGCCAGCACCCCGCCGGTCGGGACTCCCCACGGGATCCAGGGCTTCAGCGCGCTGATCGACGATCCGATGAGGTGGACCGAGCGGTCGGCCCCGGAGGAGATGCCCACCGCGGGCACCCGTCGGGCCTGCGGGAAGGAGTCGACGAAGTCGTCGGCGATCCGCCGCCGCAGGGCCGTGACGGGGTGTGCGCCGCCATCGGATCCCCGCCGTCGGGCGGGGGCGAGGAGTACGGGCCCGGCCACGGCTAGGGGGCCAGGGTCAGGCCGTTGAGGCGGGGCACCAGCTGGAGGTCACGGATGTCGTCGTGGCGCAGCAGCCACATCAGCCAGCGCTCGACACCGAGACCGAACCCGGAGGTGAGCATGGGGCGCTCGGACTTCATCCGGACGTACCACTCGTACTCCTCCTCGGCGACCTCGTGCTGGGCGAGCGCCTTGCGGGTCTGCTCGCCGTCGACGTGCCGCTCGCCGGCGCCGGCGACCTCGCCGATGCCGAGCAGCAGGTCGGCGCAGCGGGCCTTGTCCGTGCCGGGCTCGTAGGCCTGGTAGAAGGGCACCGACAGGTGGTCGAAGTGGGTCAGCCAGAGCACCGGGCTGATCTCGTCCATGAGCCGGCGCTCGCCGGCGCGGGTGATGGTCCGGAAGCCGGCCGGGTCGTGGCGCACGCAGGCCGGGTCGTTGCGGAGGTGGTCGACGGCCTCGTCCACGCTGATCTGCGGGATGACCTCGGTCTCGGCCATCCGGACGATGTGGTCGACGGAGCCGGCCACCGCGGCCAGCTCGCCCTCGAACTCGCGCAGCGCGGCGCGGGCCAGCGTGCGGGTGTACTGGCCGACCACGTCCTGGACGTCGGTGAGGCCGCCGAGGATCTCCGCCTCGCTGTGGAAGAACTGGTTGAGGTGGGTCTTGTCGGCGTCCTCGCCGCGGAAGCTGGGCATCAGGTACCAGGCGCCCTCGGGGGCGATCCGACAGCCGTACTCCAGCAGGAACTGCATGGAGTCGGCCAGGTAGACCTTCTCGCCGAACAGGTCGATCCGGACGGGCAGGCTGTCGCTGCCCAGCCCCATCGGGCTGGAGACCGAGCCGGTGGTGATCGGCAGGTGCAGGTTGAGTGCGCGGCGCTCCTTCCAGAACTCGGCGGTGGTGTGGAGGAGTTGGTCCTGCAGCCGGACCAGGAGCTGCATGGCCGGGTCGTCGAGGATCTTGATGAAACGGTCCGGGTCGGTCACCGCGGCGGTGGGCTTCATTCCTGAGCCTTTCAGAGGGATTACGGGAACAGTACAGATGTCATGACTTAGTGGTCAATAAAAAAGTCATGCGGTCATTCGGTCTTGTCGACGGCTACGACGCGGAATTCTGCGGTATATCTTTCGCCGTTGCCGTCGCTCAGCCAGGTGTCCGGGTGGTCCGGCAGCAGTTCGGTCAACCCGAGCCGTGCGGACGGGAGTTCGGCGGCCCGGCGGGCCGTCCTGGCGAACAGGTTGACGAGTGGGAGGCTCTCGAAATCGAGGAAAGCGGGCTTGTCCTCGGTGGGGGAGCGGTAGAAAAGCCGTTCCGGCAATCCGGCCGCCGCCCGCCAGGCCCGGGCGGCCAGGAAACGCTCCGCCTCGTCGGATACGGCCGTCCACGCCAGGTCCGTCGCGTCGACGGACCAGGACTCCCGGGCGACGACCAGCCGGTCGATGACCACCCGGGGCCGGTGCGCGGCCGCGGCGAAGGGCTTGAAGCTGTTGACCGCCACCCCGGACAGCAGCTCGCCCAGCATCTCCAGCAGGTCGCAGCGGAAGTCGCCGGCCGCCGACCGGACGACGAGCCCGCCGTCCTCGCGGTGGACGGACAGGTCGGCGAGCGTCAGCACCGGGCCCGTGGGTTCGACGCTGGGCGAGCGGAGCGTCCAGTACGTGTACTCGGGGGACAGCAGCGCGGAGGGCGGTGCCAGCCGTGAGGTGACGGTGGGCCAGTCCTTCGGCGGGACCAGGTAGACCCGTCGGCCGGCGTGGTCGGCCGCGTCCGCCGCGCGCAGCCGCGCCGGTTCGGGGTGCTGCTCGACGAACACCCGGCTCTCCAGGGTGTTGAGCGCGGTGTGGAGTTCGCCGAGCACGGCCAGCCAGCGGCCCGCCGCGATGTCCGCCGCGCCGGGCGCCGCGATCATGAGGTCGGGGGAGTGGTGGACGGCGGCGGCCCAGGGCGGCCGGACCGCCGGGAACTCCCGCGCGAACCGCTCGGCCAGCTCCGCGGCGGTGAATTCGCGCGGCCCCGGCCCGTCCGCCTCGCCGAGCGCCCGTGCCCACCGCTCCTGGAGCTCGGCGACGGCGGCCCGGACGGGGGCGGGCAGGGCCCGTGCGGAGTAGAAGAGGTGAGGGGTGGCCGAGGCCAGCAGGCGGGCGAGCGGCATCGCCGGCTCCCCGCTGCGGGCCGACCAGCGCTCGGCGATGCCCAGGAACAGGGCCCGGTACTCGTCGGCGATCCGGCCCACCAGCCAGCGGGCGCTGTCCAGGACCAGCCCGAGCGGAGCGGCGAGCCCGTCGCGCAGGTCCGTGCCCAGCCGGACCTCCACGTCGCGCACGCAGTCCTCGTAGACCAGCGTCCGGCCGGCGTAGTTGCGTCCGTGGTGGCGTTCGGCCGCCGTTCCGGTGGCGCTCAGGAAGGCGTCGTTGAGGTCGTCCATGGCGTCGGCGAGCGCCCGGGCGTCCCCGGCCGCCGCCGCGACGGCGTCGCGGGCCCGGCAGAGCCGGTCGAGGACGGCCAGCGCGCGCCCGCGCACCGCCGGGTCGCCGATCCGGTCGAGCCTGGCCCGCAGGGTCAGCTCCGGCCGGGCCTCGACCGGCCCCTCCAGGCCGAGCGTGACCAGGTCGCGGTCGCGCAGAGCGGTGAGCACGGCCAGGACCTCGGCCTCGGGGTGCGCGGCCGGGTCGGGCAGCGCGGCGTGGACCTCCCGGGCGGTGCGGGTGCCGTCGCAACGGGCGAGCACCGCGTGCTCCAGCGGGTCGAGCGGCTGATCCCCCTTCCCCGCCCGGTGCAGTACGCCCTCGCCGAGCCGGTCGGCGGCCGAGCGGCTCGGTATCAGCCAGGGGGCGAGGTCCGGATCGGCGCCGAGGGCCCGGGCGAGCGTGTCGATCGCCCAGGACTCGAAGTAGACGGTGCGCCGGGAGAGCGCCCCGCCGCCCGACTCGGCCGCGAGTGCCCGTGGTTCGTCGTCCCAGCGCGCCCAGCCGACCGGTCCGAAGAAGCCGATGGTGTCGTTCTTCATCGCGTACCGCTGCAGGTAGCTGGTGACGGTGAGTTCATGGGAGCGGCCGCGCGCGTTGCGCGGCTCCCCGGCGGCGGCCTTGTCCAGGCAGTCCGCGACCAGACGCCGGTTCTGCCAGGTGACGGCCTCCCGGAAGAGCGGGTCGCCCGCGGTGGCGCGCACCGCCGCGGACAGCCGCGCGGTCGCCTCCCCGAAGGCCTGCCGGTAGCCGTCCGGGGTCAGCGTGCCCGCGAGGGCGGCGTCGGCGGCGCAGGCCAGCGCGGGATCGGCCAGGGCGCGGATCCGCTCCGCCGGGAAGCCGGCGCCGCGCAGCACCGCCTCCCGCCACAGGCGCCAGCCGGTGCCGCCGAGCGGAACGGTGTGGTCGGTGGGCGACTCGGCCATGTCGGTCCTCGTGGTCGGGGCGGATGGATGGCGCCGGGGGCGGCCCGGCCGGGGTGGTCCCCGGGTGCCGCGGCTTCGGCGACCCGAACGATACGCAGAATATGACTCAATGGTCAATAAAACTTGTCAAGCTCCTTGAACCCGCCCTTCCGGGCTGGCATCGTGAACCCCCGGAAGAGATCTGCCACCGTTCGGAGGGTGAGTTTTGAAGGCGATACGGAATGCCCGTGACCGGGTCCTGGCCGCGATCGGGGAGGGCACCCACCTGGGCATCCAGCTGTATGTGTCACGACGCGGCGAGGTGCTGCTGGACGAGGCCTACGGCGAGGTCGAGCCGGGGGTGGCGCTGACCGTCGAGGACCGGCTGCCGTGGATCTGCTGCACCAAACTGCTGGGCGCCCTGGCGGTCGGGCAGCAGCTGCGGGCCGGGGCGGTCACCGCGGACACGCCGCTGGCCGAGCTGGTCCCGGAGTTCGCGGTGCGCGGCAAGGAGCGCGCGACCCTGGCCCAGCTGATGTCGCACGCGCTGCCGTTCCGGCCGGAGAGCGTCGCCCTCCCCTACTCGGGGCTGGGCCACCAGGAGGCCTTCGAGGCGGCCTGCGCCATCGAGCTGACCGGCGAGCCCGGCACCGGCGGCTGGTACAGCGCCATGGAGTCCTGGGTCGTCCTCGCCGAGATCGTGCGGCGACTGACCGGGCAGGACTACGCCGAGTACGTGGCCGAGCGGGTGCTGCGGCCGCTCGGCATGACCCGTACGGTGTTCGCCGAGGCCGGCACGCCGGAGGCCCGACCGCCGCGCGAGGTGGGCCTGTTCGAGCGGGTCGACGGCCGGCAGGTGCCGAGCGGCCGGGTCTCCGCCAAGGTGCTGGCGCCGCACCTGCCGGGCACCGGGGCCTGGGGGCCGGCGGCCGAACTGGCCCGTCTGGTGGAGTGCCTGGCCGCGCCGGAGCGCCACCCGGAGCTCGGGCTGGACCGCGCGACGGTGGACCTGCTCGCCGCCGACCACCGCAGCGGGCTGCCGGACCGCAACTTCGGCGACCTCGACCTCGCCTGGGGCCTGGGCATGTGCACCGACCGGGCCTGGTACTCCGCCCCGGCCGGGGCCCGGGTGGCCGGGCACACCGCCTACGGCTGCGGCATGGTCGTCGCCGACCTCGACCGGGACCTTGCGGTCTCCTTCCTCTCCAGCAGCGTGGTGCCGCCGGGCGGCAGCGGCAGCCGGCTGGAGAACCTCATCGTGCGCGACCTCTGCCGGGCGGTCCGGGAATCGGCGTGACCGCCCTGTCGTGAGATATTGACTCAGCAATATGACAGTTTGTAATGTCATTTCGTCATGAACTGATCGGAAGTGGGCCAGCCATGCCTCATTTCGCTGACGGCCTGTACGACTCGCAGACCGTGCTCATCACCGGCGGAGCCACCGGAATCGGCTTCGCCATGGCCCGGGCCTTCGGGCTGCACGGCGCCCAGGTCGTCCTCGCCTCCCGCAACGCGGAGCGGCTGTCCGCCGCCGCCGCACGGCTCACCGCCCTCGGGGTGGAGAACGACACCGTGGTCTGCGACGTCCGGGACGAAGCGGCGGTCAAGGCGGCCGTGGACCGCACGGTGACCCGGTTCGGAGGGGTCGACGTCCTGGTCAACAACGCGGCGGCCAACTTCTGGTCACCCGCCGAGACGATGTCCTCGCGCTCGTTCCGCACGGTCGTCGAGATCGACCTCTACGGCACGTTCCACTGCACCCGCGCCGTCGTCCCGTACATGATCGAGCAGCGCCGGGGCGCGGTCCTCAACGTCGCGATCACCGATCCGCAGCGCGGCCTGCCCTACTTCGCCCACGCCGCCGCCGCCAAGTCGGGGGTCCTGGCGCTCACCGCCACCTGGGCCGCGGAGTGGGGCCGGTACGGCATCCGGGTCAACGCCCTCGGGCCGGGCCCCACGCCCACCGAGAACGCGGTCGGCGGGATGGCGGTCGGCCGGTCCGACCACCCGCCGTCCTTCGAGCTCCAGCGGAGGCGGACACCGCTGCGGCGGCTCGCCACCCCCGAGGACTCCGCGTCCGCCGCGCTGTTCCTCTGCTCCGACGCCGCCGGGCACATCACCGGGGTCAACCTCCCGGTGGACGGCGGCATCTCCCTCCCCACGCCCAGCGGGGACCTGAACTTCGACCACGCCGCGGCCACCCCGCGCCACCACGAGGAGACGATCAAGAGTGAGTAGGGCGATCGAAGTCCGGGGGCTGACTCGGACCTATGCCAAGGGCCGGCGCCGCGGCGAGGCCGGCCAGGTCGTGACCGCACTGGGCGGCCTCGACCTCGACGTGGAGCGCGGAGAGATCCGCGGCCTGCTCGGCCCCAACGGCGCCGGCAAGACCACTCTGGTCAAGATCCTCTCCACGGTGCTGCTGCCCAGCGAGGGCAAGGCCACCGTGCTCGGACTGGACGTCGCGGCCCAGGCCCCGGCCCTGCGCCGGCGGATCGGCATCGTCTTCGGCGGCGAACGCGGCCTCTACGGACGGCTCACCGCCCGGGAGAACCTGGACTACTGGGCCGCCCTCTACGGGGTGGCCGGCCGCGACCGCGCCGCGGCCGTCACCGCGCTGCTGGAGCGCGTCGGCCTCGGAGACCGCGCCGACACCCAGGTCGACCGGATGTCCCGGGGGATGAAGCAGCGCCTCCACCTGGCCCGCGGCCTGGTCGGCGACCCCGAGCTGCTCTTCCTCGACGAGCCCACGGTCGGCATGGACCCGGTGGCCGCGCGGGAGTTCCGCAGCCTGGTCCGCGAGCTCCGCGAGGAGGGCCGCACCGTCCTGCTGACCACCCACGACATGCACGAGGCCGAGGCGGTCTGCGACCGGGTCACCCTCATGGACCGCGGCCGGGTGCTCGGGACCGAGGCCCCCTCCGAGGTCGGCCGGTGGATCACCGCCTACGAGCGGGTCGACGCCCGCGACGTGCCCGCCGGGCTGCGCCGCAGCATCGGCGACCTGGAGGGCGTGGCCGGCGTCGAGGAACTGCCCGACGGCTGGATCCGGATCGCCACCAGCGCCGCCGGCGCCGTACAGCCGGTCCTGCGCGCCCTGGTCGACGCCGACGTCACCATGGTCCGCACCTCGCTGCCGACCCTGGAGGACGTCTACCTGGAGGTCATCGGGGACCGGGGGCTGACGGTATGACCGAGATCCTCACCGGCGCCCGGCTGCAGCTGCGGCTGTTCCGCCGCAACGCCGGCCACCTGCTGGTCTTCGCCACCATCCCGTTCTTCACCGCCATCTTCCTGTCCTCGGTCCGGCAGGCCGACCGGCCGGACCTGGAGGCCTACGCCGTCCTGGCGCCGGCCCTGATGGGCCTGTGGCTGGTCTCGCTCGACCTGGCCGGCTCGGTCGTCGACGACGAGAAGCGCGGCGGCACCCTGGAGCTGTTCCTCGGCTCGCCGGCCGGGCTCACCCGGCTGGTCACCGGCCGGGTCGCCACCATCGCCGTCCTCGGCGTGGCGACCTTCGCCGAGTCCTGGCTCACCGCCACCGTCCTCTTCGGCGTCGACCTGCCGGTGCACCACCCCTGGCTGCTGGCCTGCACCCTGGCGGCGACGGCGCTCGCCACCCTCGGCACCGCGACCGTGCTCGCCGCCGCCTTCGTCACCGCCGGATCCGCCCGCCGCTACGCCAACGCGCTCGGCTACCCGTGCTACGTGCTCGGCGGCGTCCTGGTGCCGGTGACCCTGCTGCCCGGCTGGCTGCAGCCGCTCGGCAAGGTCGTCTACCTCTCCTGGGCCGCGGACCTGCTGCGCGCCGTCACCCGGCCCGAACCGGTCGAGGACTTCGGCTGGCGGCTCGCCGTGCTGCTGTTCCTGGGCGCGGCCGCGTACGCCGCCGGCACCGTTCTGGTGGACCGGATGATCACCCGTCTCAAGTCGGAGGGCACGGTGGGGCTTTCGTGAACACGCTCACCCGGTGGTGCTCCGTCGCCGCCACCGCTTCCAGGATCGGCTTCCGCGAGCTGACCACGTTCTACACCTGGCGCACCTGGCTGTTCGGCTGGTTCCTGCGGCTGATCGCCCAGGTCCTGTTCTTCGGCACCATCGGCATGCTCTCCGGCTCGCACGAGCGGGTGCGCTACCTCGCCGTCGGGAACGCGGCCGTGGTGGTGTGCATCGAGGCCATGGTGGTCATCACCACCACCGTGCGCGAGCGGGGCCAGGGCACCCTGGCGCTCCAGGTCGCCGCCCCCGCCCCGTTCGCCCTGACGTACCTGGCGCGCGGCGCCTACTGCCTGCTGGTCGGCATCGTCAGCAGCACCGGGGTGTTCGCCGTCGCCGCGGTGGTCTTCCGGCTCTCCATGCCGTTCCCCGAGGTCCTGCTCGTGCCGGTCTTCCTCGCGGTCGCCGGCTGCTCCGCCTACGGGCTGGGCACGGCCGTCGGCGCCCTCGTCCTGCGCCGCCCCGGACTGCAGTGGCTCGCGCTGAACACCGGCTACATGTCGCTGATGACCTTCTGCGGAGTGAACGTGCCGGTCGACTACTGGCCCGCCCCGGTCGCCGCCATGGCCCGGCTGCTGCCGCTCACCCACGGCCTCCAGGCGCTGCGCGACCTGCTCGCGGGCGCGCCGGCGGCGACCGTGCTCGGCGGCCTCGGCAGCGAACTGCTGGTCGGCCTGGCCTGGACCGCCCTCGGTGTGGTGCTGCTCAGGCAGGCCGTCACCGGCGAGCGGCACCGGGGCACGATCGAGCTGTCGGCATGAGCACCGCGACCGCGACCGCGACCGCCCGCCCGGCGCGCCCCGCCCTGGTCCGCTTCCCGGCCGCCGCCGAGCCCCGGGCGCACCTGGTCTGCTTCGCCCACGCCGGTGCGGGCGCCGCCCCCTTCGCCGGCTGGGCCGGCCTCCTCCCGGAGTGGGTGTCGGTCAGCGCCATCCGGCTGCCGGGCCGGGAGAGCCGGCTGCGCGAGGAGCCGCTCACCTCGCTGGACGCCGTCGCCGAGGCCGCCGCCCGGGAGATCGCCGCTCTGTCCGGCCCGGTGGTCCTCTTCGGGCACTGCTTCGGCGCGGTGGCCGCCTACCGGACCGCCCGGCTGATGGAGGCGGACGGCCGGGCGGACGTCCGGCGGCTGATCGCCGCCGCCGCCCCGGCCCCGGACGGCACCGTCGGCGGCACCACCCACCTGCTGGACGGCGAAGGCCTCTTCGCCGACCTCGCCCGCTACGGCGCCGTCCAGGACACCCCGGCGGCTCGGTCGCTGTTCGCACTCGCCGAACCCGCGATCCGTGCGGACTTCCGGGCGCTGGAGACCTGGACCGTGCCCGAGCCCGCCGACCGCCCCCTGGCGGCGCCCGTCCTGGAGATCCGCGGCGACCACGACCGGGTCCTCGACCCGGACGGCCCCGGCTGGTCCGCCTGGACCACGGGCGGCCACCGCCGGGACACCGTCCCCGGGCCGCACCACCTGCTCGGCCACGCCACCGACCCCCTGCTCACCGCGATCACCCGGCAACTGGCGGACGACCTCGCCCCCGCCGACCGCCCCCGCCCGCCGGCCACGGCGGCACCCAGCCTTGGAGGTATCCGATGAACCGCGTTGCGGACGACGACCGCATTGCCGTGATCGGGATGGCCTGTCGCCTCCCGGGCGCGCCCGACGTCGAGAGCTACTGGTCCAACCTGCTCACCGGCACGGTCAGTCTCACCGAGCTGTCGGACGACACCCTGCGCAACGCCGGGGTCGCCGAGTCCGCCATCGCGGACCCCCACCACGTCAAGCGGGCCCCGCTGCTCGACGACGTCGCCGGCTTCGACGCCCGCCTGTTCGGCTTCACCCCGCGGGAGGCCGAGCTGCGCGACCCGCAGCAACGGATCTTCCTCGAAGTGGCCTACGGAGCGCTGGAGGACGCGGGCGTCCGGACCGACGGCCCGACCTCGGTCGGCGTCTTCGCCGGTGGCGCGACCAACCGCTACGCCGAACTGAACGTCCGGCGCAACGCCGCCGCGGTGCGCAACTACGGCGAGGTCGGCATCCAGGCGGGCAACCACAACGACTACATCGCGACGATCGTCTCCTACAAGCTCGACCTGCGCGGCCCCGCCTTCACCGTCGCCACCGCGTGCTCCACCTCGCTGGTCGCGCTGCACCTGGCCTGCCAGGCCCTGCGCAACGGCGAGTGCGACGTCGCCGTCGCGGGCGGCGTCCAGCTGGAGCTGCCGCACGGCGCCGGGCACCGCTGGGTGGACGGCGGCATCTTCTCCCGGGACGGCCGTTGCCGCCCCTTCGACGCCGCGGCCGACGGCACGATCTTCGGCGACGGCGCCGGCGCCGTCGTCCTCAAGCCGCTCGCCGACGCGCTGCGCGACGGCGACCGGGTGCTCGCCACCATCCGCGGGTCCGCCGTCAATAACGACGGCAACCGCAAGGCCGGATTCGCCGCCCCCAGCGCCGAGGGCCAGTTCGCGGCCGTCTACGAGGCGCTCGCCGTCTCCGGCGTCGCCGCCGAGCAGGTCGGCTACCTGGAGGCGCACGGCACCGGCACCGCCATCGGCGACCCGATCGAGGTCCAGGCGCTCAGCCGCGCCTACCGCGCGCACACCGACCGCACCGGCTACTGCCTGCTCTCCTCGGCCAAGGGGAACATCGGCCACCTCGGCCCCGCCTCCGGCATCGCCGGGTTCATCAAGGCGGTGCTGGCCGTCAACCGCGGCATCGCCCCCGGCACGGCCAACTTCACCGAGGCCAACCCGCTGATGGAACTGGCGAGCACCCCGTTCACGGTCCGCTCCCAGGCCGGGTCGTGGCCGATCGAGGGCCCCCGGATCGCGGGCGTCAGCTCCTTCGGCATCGGCGGCACCAACGCCCACGTCCTGGTGGAGCAGCCGCCCGCCGAAACGGCCGGCGGACCGAGCCCGGCCCGCCGGCGCACCGCGGTCCTCCCGCTCGCCGCGGCCTCCGCCCCGTCGCTGCGGGGCATGGCGGAGAAGCTCTCGGCCCACCTCGCCGAGGAGGACACCGACCTGCACCGGGCCGCCCGCACCCTCCAGCGCCGGCCGCTGCGCCACCGCCACCGGATCGCCGTGGTCGGCGAGGACGCCGCCACCCTGTCCGACGCCCTCGCGGACCTGGCGGCCCGCGGGGGGAACCCGGGGACCCCGGCCACCGGCGCGGTCTTCCTGTTCCCCGGCCAGGGCACCCAGCACCCCGCCATGGCCGCCGAGCTGTACGCCCACGAGCCGGTCTTCCGAGCCGAACTCGACCGCTGCCTGGAGCACTTCGGGGCCACGGTGGCCGACGCGCTGCGGGCCGCCCTGCTGCGGGACGCGCCCGACGCCGCGGACCGGCTGCGCGACACCGCGCTGACCCAGCCCGCGCTCTTCGCGGTGGAGTGGGCGCTGGCCCGGCTGTGGGCCTCCTGGGGCGTCCGGCCGGTCGCGATGATCGGCCACAGCGTCGGCGAGATCACCGCCGCGGCGCTCGCCGGGGTCTTCGAACTCGCCGACGCCGCCCGCCTGGTGGTCCGTCGCGGCGAGCTGCTCGCGGCCGCTCCGGCCGGGCGGATGGTCGCGCTGGCCATGCCGGCGGCCGAGGCCGCGCCGCTGCTGGAGGGACGCGATGTCTGGCTCAGCGCCGACAACGGCGAGCGCAGCTGCACCGTCGGCGGCCCGGTCGAGGCCGTCGAGGAGCTGACCGCCGTGCTCACCGCGCTCGGCCGGCGCTGGGTGGCCCTCGACGTCGAGCGGGCCTTCCACACCCCCGCCACCGAGCGTGCGGCCGAGGAACTCGCGGCCTTCGTCGGCGAGTTGACCCTGAAGCAGCCGTCCGTCCGGTGGGTCTCCAACGTGACCGGCGACTGGATCACCGACCGGCAGGCCACCGACCCGCAGTACTGGGCCGACCACCTGCGCAGCCCCGTCCGGTTCCGCGAGGGCGCCGCACGGGCCGCCGAGGTCGAGGGCGCCGTGCTGCTGGAGGTCGGACCCGGCCAGGCGCTCACCCAACTGGTGCGCCGGGTCAGGACGGCCGCCGGCCACCGCCCGCTCGCCTCGCTGCCGCCGGCCGGCGACGACACCTCGGCGACCACCGTCCTCTACCGGGCGGTCGCCGCCCTGTGGCAGGCCGGACTCGACGTCGACTGGCGTGCGCTGCTGGAGCACGAGCAGCTCACCCCGGTCCCCCTGCCCGGCTACGCCTTCGACCGCGAGCGGTACTGGATCTCCCCCGACCCGCAGACCGCCGCCCAGGCCCCGGCGGCCCGGCCGCAGGCCGCGCAGGAGCCGCGGCCCGCAGCCGAGGACGACCGGATCACCGTGCCCGGCTGGACCTCGGCCCGGCCCGCCGAGGCCGAGCCCGTGCCGGCCGGCCGCCGCTGGCTGGTCCTGGCCGACGACGCCGGGCAGGCCGCGCCGCTGCTCGACCGGCTGGCCGCGGCCGGCATCGCCGCCGACCTGGTCAAGGCGGACGACGTGGAGCCCAAGCGCCTCGGCGCCGCGCTCCTGCCGCACCTGCGCGACCACCACGAGCCGCTGGAGATCGTCCACCTGTGGCTGACCGGTCCGGGGCCGGACGGTGCCGGGGCCGGCCGGACCGCCCGGCACTGGCTCGACCGGGGCTTCCGCGCGACCCAGCGGATCGTCCAGGACCTCACCCGGCACTGCCCGGACCGCCCGGTCCGGATCACCGTGCTCGCCGACCGGCTCTGGGACGTCTCCGGCTCCGAGCCCGTCGAGCCGGCCAAGTCGCCCGTGGCGGCCCTGCTGCACAGCGCCGTCCGGGAGCACGAACACCTGCGCGCCCGGGTGGTCGACGCGCCCGCCGACGCGCTGAGCGGGACCGACCGGACCACGGCCGAAGCGCTGTGGGCGCTGCTGGGCGGCGACGACGGCGACGACTTCACCCGGATCGCGCTGCGCGGCCGGCGCCACTGGCACCCGGCCTTCCACAGCGTGCCCGAGCCCGCCGTGCCGTCCGCCCCGGGCGCCCTCGCGGACGCCGTCGACGGCACCTGGCTGATCACCGGCGGCTTCGGCGCCCTCGGCCTGGTCGCCGCCGAGCGGCTGGCCGCCCGCGGCGCCACCGGGATCGCCCTGCTCGGCCGCTCCGGACTGCCGGAGCGCGGGCGGTGGGACGACCCGGCGCTGGGCGAGGGCCCGCGCGCGGCGGTCGAGGCGGTGCGCCGGATGGAATCGGCGGGCTGCCGGGTGCTGCCGCTGGCCGCCGACGTGGCCGACCGGGCCTCGCTGACCGGAGCGGTCCAGCGGGTGCGCGCCGACCTGGGCCCGATCCGCGGGGTCATCCACGCGGCCGGACTCGCGGGCGGCGGCATGCTCGCCGTCAAGGACGCGGCGGTGGCCGAACAGGTCCTGCGGCCCAAGGTCAACGGCACCCTGCTGCTGGACGAGATCCTCGGCGACGAGCCGCGCACCTTCGTCCTCTACTCCTCGGTCGCCGCCGTCACCGGCCAGTTCGGCCTGTCGGACTACGGCGCCGCCAACGCCTTCCTCGACGCCTTCGCGCACGAGCGCTCGCGCCGCCGGCCCGGCCGCACCCTGTCGGTCAACTGGCCGTCCTGGGACGGCGCCGGCATGGCGGTGGAGGCCGCCGCCAAGCACTCCCGGTTCCACGCCGAGCGCCCGAACCGCGAGCCCGAACTGGTCGCCGCGCCCGCCGGGGGAGCGGGCCACGCCTTCACCGTCCGGCTCGCCCCGGACGTCTGGATGGTCGACGAGCACCGCATGGGCGAGACCCCGGTGCTCCCCGGCACCGGCTACCTGGAGCTCGTGCTCCGCGCGGTGCGCACCTTCCACACCGGCCCGGTGCGGCTGGCCGACGTCGCCTTCACCGCCCCGCTGGCGATCGCCGGACCGCTCGACCTGACCATCACCTTCGAACCCGACCGCTCCGGCTGGCGCTTCCGCGTCGAGTCCCGGGCCGAGGGCGCCCGCGCCGCCGTTCAGCACGCCGGCGGCAGTGTCACCCCGTACGAGGACACGGCCCCGCGCCACGACCTGGCGGCGCTGCGCGCCGCCCACACGGTGCCGCTCGCCGGGCCCCGGCTCAACGACGGCTCCGGGCTGATGACCGTCGGCGCGCGCTGGCACACCGTCGAGCGGGTGAGCGGCGGCACGGACAGCGTGCTCGCGGAGCTGGCCCTGCCGGCCGCCCACCGCGGCGACGCGGCGGCCAACCTGCTCCACCCGGCTCTGCTCGACTGCGCCACCTCCTTCCTGCTGCCGCTGCCGGAGGGCGTCAACGCGCTGCCGTTCAGCTACCGCGCCGTGGTGGTCCGGGGCCCGCTCCCGGCCCGGGTGACGGCGCTGGTCCGGCCCTGGCCCGAGCAGCCCAAGGGGGCCGTCGTCCGTGACATCTCCCTGATCGACGAGGCCGGTCGCGAGGTCGTCACGATCAGCGGGTTCACCCTGCTGCACGTCGACCGGGCGACCGTGGCGGGCAACGTCCGGCCGGGCGGTGACGCGGAGCGGACCGCTCCGCTGCGCTCCTCCGGTGCCGTCCAGGACTCCTTCCTCGGTGTCGAGGCGGGGGCGGCCCTGCTGGAGGCCCTGCTGGCCACCGACCTCGGCCCGCAGGTGGTCGTCGCGCCGGAGGGCCTGCGCGAGAAGCTGCGGCGGACCGGCCGGTTCACGGCCGCCTCCGTCCGCTCTTCGGGCACCGGGGCCGGGGCCGTCGGGACGGCCGGGGAGCCCACCGGCGGGACCGCTGCCGGTGCCGCCGCCGGGACCGCGACCCCGCCGCGGGCCGAGGGCCGGGCCGGGGGCGGGATCGCCGACCGGATCGGCGGCCTGTGGACCGAGATCCTCGGAACCGAGGCGGGCCCGGACGACGACTTCTTCGAGTCCGGCGGCGACAGCCTGGCCGCCGTCCAGCTGGTGGACCGCATCCGGGGCGAACTCGCCGTGGAACTTCCCATCTCCGCGCTGTTCGACCACCCCACGCTGTCCGAGCTGGTGGCCGCCGTGGGGAGCAAGGGGTGAGCGCCGTGCCGCAGCCGTCCGGCCCGGGTACCCGGGCCCCGGGTGAGCCGCCGGAGCCGGCCGGGACCCTGCACGCCCTGGTGGCGGAGCAGGTCGCCCGGACCCCGGACGCCGTGGCGCTGGAGAGCGCCGACACCAGCCTGACCTACCGCCGGCTCTGGTCGGAGAGCGGCAAGGCCGCCCGGGCCCTGGTCGGGCAAGGGGTCCGCCCCGGCGACGTGGTCGCCGTCCTGATGCCGCGCAGCGTGGACGTCGTGGTCGCCGTGCTCGCCGCGCTGCGGGCCGGCGCCGCCTACCTCGCGCTCGACCCCGACCAGCCGCCCGCCCGCCTGCGCGGACAGCTGGAGGACTCCGGCGCCCGCCTGGTCGTCGTCGACCGGGCGGGACCCCCGGCGGGCGCCGTCCCGCCGGGAGTCCCGGCCCCGGCCCTGGACACGCTCGCCGGGACCCCGGAGGGCACCGTCCGACTGCCCGCCGTCACCGCCGGGGACGCCGCGTACGCGGTCTTCACCTCCGGCTCGACCGGCCGCCCCAAGGGCGTGCTGAACGAGCACGGCGCGATCGTCGACAAGGTCCGCTGGCTGGCCGGCCGGCTGCCGTTGGACGGCCGGGACGTGGCGCTGCACAAGACCGCCTACGCGTTCGACTACTCCGTCTGCGAGGTGTTCTGGCCGCTGGCCTGCGGCGCCCGGCTCCGGGTGGTGCCCTCGGGGCTGCACGCCGACCCGCTGCACCTGGTCCGGGAACTGCGCGCCGCCGCCGTGACGGTGGCCCAGTTCGTCCCGTCGATGCTCGCCGTGCTGATGGAGCAGCCGGAGTTCCGCGCCCTCGACCGGCTGCGGATCCTGGTCGTCGGCGGCGAGGCGCTGCCGCCGGCGCAACTGGCCGGGCTGCGCGAGTGGTCCGCCGCGGACGTGGTCAACCTCTACGGCCCGGCGGAGTGCTCGGTGTTCGCCACCTGCTGGATCGCCCGGGCCGACGAGCCGGCCGGTGCGGTCAGCATCGGCCCGGCGGTCGCCCGGACCGAGATCGAGATCGTGGACGAGGAGGGCCGCCCGGTCGGGCCGGGTACGGTCGGCGAGCTCTGGATCGGCGGCCCCGGCGTCGGCCGCGGCTACCTCGGGCGCCCCGATCTGACGGCCCGTTCGTTCCTGCCCGACCCGGCCCGGCCCGGCGGACGCCGCTACCGCACCGGCGACCTGGTCCGGCAGCGCCCGGACGGCGACCTGGAGTACCACGGCCGGATCGACGACCAGGTGAAGATCCGCGGCCAGCGGATCGAGCCGGAGGAGGTCCGCCGACAGCTGGAGGCGGCCCTCGGCGCCGGGCCCTCGGCCGTCCTCCCGTTCCGCGACGCGGCCGGGACGACCCAGCTCGCGGCCTTCCTCACCGACTCCGCCGGCGGGCTGCCGCCGGTGGCGCGGATCAGGTCCGTACTGGCCGAGCGGCTGCCGCCGGCCATGGTGCCCGCCCGGATCGTGCCGGTGGAGCGGCTGCCGCTGGCCCCGTCCGGCAAGCTGGACCGGGCCGCGCTGCTCTCCCGGCTGGCCGACCGGGCGGCCCCGGCACCGGACGCCCCGGCGTCCGCCCCCGTGGACACGCCGACCGGGCACGCCGTCGTGGACCTCTGGCGCGAACTGCTCGACGATCCGGGCGTCGGACCGGACGACGACTTCTTCGCCCGCGGCGGCCACTCCCTGATCGCGGCGCGGATGCTCGTCCGGGTCAAGGAGCGGCTGGGCACCGAGATGCGGATCTCCGACCTCCTGGCCGCGCCGACGGCCCGCGCCCTGGCGGCGCGGATCGACTCCCTCGGCTCCGTAGCGGAACGCCCCGGGCCGGTGACGGCCGAACGCTCCGGGCCGGTGACGGCCGAGCGCCCCGGGCCGGTGACGGCCGGCCCGCCGAGCGGGACGGCGGCCGGGGAAGCGGTGGTCCGGGAGGCCCCGCTCGCACCGACCCAGCGCCGGCTGTGGCTGATGGAACAGCTGACCCCGGGACAGGTCGACTACAACGTCGTGGACGTGTGGGCGCTGACCGGTCCGCTCGACCCCGCCGCGCTCGACCGGGCCGTCACCGACGTGCTGGGCCGCCACGACGCGCTGCGCACCACCTTCCGGGAGGGCGCGCGCGGCCCGGTCCAGGTGGTCCACCCCCGGCCGCTGGGCGGCCTGGAGGTGCTCCCCGGCCCGCTGGGCGAGGAGGCCGCGCGGGAGAGCGCGGAGCACCTGGCCCGGACCCGCTTCGACCTCGCGGCCGGCCCGCTGGTCAGGTGCGTGCTGCTGCCCACCGGCCCGGACCGCCACCGGCTGGTGCTGGTCGCCCACCACCTGGTCCTGGACGGCTGGTCGGCCGAGGTCTTCTGGGAGGAGCTCTCGCACTGCTACGCCGCCCGCGCCGCGGGCGGCGCGCCCGGGCTCGCCCCGGTCGCCCTCGGCTACGCGGAGTACAGCGCCCGGGAGGCGGCCCGGCCGGTCCCCGCCGAGCAGGCCGCGTACTGGCGCCGGGTCCTGCGCGACGCCCCGCCCCCGCTCCGGCTGCCGTCGGCGGACCCGTCCGGCGAGCCCCGGGCGGCCCGCCGGACGGTGGCCCTGGACGAGGGACTGGCAACGGCCGTCGGCGAGCTGGCCCGGAGCCTGCGCACCACGCCGGCCACGGTGCTGCTGGCCTGCTTCGGCGCGGTGCTCGGCCACTGGGGCGGCTGCTCGGACCTGGTGGTCGGGGCCCCGCTCAGCGGGCGCACCACCGCCGACACCGCCGACACGGTGGGCTTCTTCAACGCCACAGTCGCGCTGCGCCTCGACGCGGACCCCGAGGGCTCCCCGGCCCGGCTGGTGCGCCACGCGCACCGGGCGCTGACCGACGCCCAGCTGCACCAGGACCTCCCCTACGACGAGGTGGTCGCGGCACTGGCCGCCGAGCGCGGAGCGCCCCCCGGCCGGCTCTTCTCGGTGTGGTTCAACGCACTGAGCTTCCCGGTACGCGGACTGCGCCTGGACGGCGTGGCAGCCGAGCGGCTGCCCGCGCCGCTGCCCGGCCTCCCCTTCGACCTGTCGCTCTACGTGGACCAGCGGGCGGGCGGGGTCACCCTCGACCTCGGCTTCGACGCGGCCCGCTTCGAACAGCCGTGGGCCGCCGAACTGCTCGACCAGGTCGTCCGCACCGCTGCCGCCTGGACGGACCGGCGGATGCCCCCCGCCGTCACCCCGCGCCGGAGCCTGCCGCGGCCGTCGCGCCCGCACACCGGCAGCGCCCGGACCGCCCTGCTGGAGCGCGTCCTCGGTCACCCCCGGTCGGCCGTCGCCCTGCTGGACGAACACGGGGCCTGTCACTACGGCGAGTTGGCCGACCGGGTCGCGGACCTCGCGGACCGGCTGCGCGGGGCCGGCCTGCGCCCCGGCGAGCTGGTCGAGCTGCGGGAGGCGCACGGGCGCGGGCTCGCGGTCGGCCTGCTCGGCGTCTGGCAGGCCGGGGGCGTGGTGCTCCCGGTCGATCCGGAGCACCCGCAGGCCTGGCGCGCCGACCTCACCGCGCTGGCCCGGCCGCACTGGGCCGTCCGGATCGACCCGGACGGTCCCCGGATCGTCCCGGTCGACCGCACCGCCGGGCTGCCCTCCGACCGGGTGCCCGGGGCCGGCCCGGCCCGGGGCGAGCCCTGCTACGTGCTGCCGACCTCCGGTTCCACCGGCCGGTCGCGGCTGGTCCTGGGCACCGACGCCCCGCTCCTCGCCTTCCTCGACTGGTGGTCCGCCCGGTACGGAATCACCGCCGGTGACCGCTTCAGCGTGCTCGCCGGCCGCTCCCACGACCCGCTGCTGCGCGACCTGCTGCTGCCGCTCTGGAACGGCGGCACCGCCGTCGTCCCACCCGCGCGGACCCGGCTCGACGCCGACCGGCTGGTCCGCTGGCTGGCGGAGCACCGGATCACCGTGGTGCACGCGACGCCCCTGGTCGGGGCGATGATCGCGGGCGCCGCGGCGACCCACGGAATCCGGCTGCCCGCCGTGCGGCTGGCCTGCTTCGGTGGCGACGTCCTGACCGACAGCGCGATCGGGGCCTGGCGCGCGGCGGCTCCCGCCTCCCGGGTGGTGACCGTGTACGGCACCACCGAGACGCCCCAGGCGGCGAGCTGCCACGAGCCGCAGCCGGGCCGCCCGAGCGGCCCGGAACCGCTGCTCGGCGCCGGAGCCGTCGAGGCCCAGCTGCTCGTGGTCGACCGGGACGGCCGTCCGGTGCGGCCCGGCCGGATCGGCGAGATCGCGGTCCGCGGGCCGCTGCTCACCCTGGGCTACCTGGACGAGCCGGAGGCCACCGCCCGCGCGTACCGGCCCGATCCGTGGGACGAACCCGGCCACGCGCTGTTCCGGACCGGTGACCTCGGCCGGCTCCGCTGGGACGGCACGGTCGCCTTCGTCGCCCGTAGCTCCGCGATCGTCAAGGTCCGGGGCAACCGGGTCTCGCCCGCGCAGGTCGGCCACGAGCTGCGCCGACTCGCGGGCGTGGGGCAGGCGGCGGCCGGTGCGGTGCCGGACGCGTCGGGGCTCTCCCGGCTGGTCGCCTTCGTCGTCCCGGCGCCGGGGGCGGCCCCGACCGAGGACGGCATCGCGGCCGAGCTGGCGCTGCGGTTGCCGGCCGGTCAACTGCCGGAGGAGATCAGGATCGTGCCGGCGCTGCGGTTGACGCCCAACGGCAAGGTGGACCTCCGGGCGACTGCCGCGCAGTCCGCTCCGGCGGCCCCTGCTCAGGCTGCGGCCCCGGCCACTGCCCGGGCCACTGCCCGGGCCGACATCGGGCCGGTCGGCCGCGGCCCGTCGGGTGCCGGGCGCGAGGGGCCGCAACGGGAGCTGGTCCGGCTGTGGAGCCGGGTCCTGGGGGCGGAGCGGGTCGGCTTGGACGACAACTTCTTCGACCTCGGCGGCACCTCGCTCGCCGCAGTCCGGCTGCACGCCCTGATCAAGGCCGAACTCGGCTCGGAGGCCTCCCCGTTGATGGTCTTCCAGCACTCGACGGTCCGTCGGCTGGCGGAGGCGCTCGCCCGGGGCTCCGCCTCGGCCCGGCCCGGCCCGGGCCACCCGGGGGTCGGCGCCCTACCGGTTGCCGCCGCGCCGCTGGCCGGCGGCGACGCCCGGGCGCTGCGCCGGGCGGCCCGGGCCGGAATCGACGCGCTGACCGTCGGAGTCTGACCCCCGCCCCCGCCCCGACGCCGGAACCGACGCCGGGGCCCGGCAGCGCGACCTGCCGGGCCCCGGCCCCGTCCCGTCCCACCCACACAAGGAGCCCGACCCATGGACCACCCCCGGAACTCCGTCGAGAAGCGGATCGCCCGGCAGGTCCGGCGCATGCTGGACCTCCCCGACACCCTGGACGGGAGCGAGCTCGGCCGGGCGGACCTCTTCGACCTGGGACTGACCTCGAAGAGCGCCCTCGTCCTCACGGCCTGGCTGGAGACCGAGTTCGGCGTGGTGCTCGGCCTGCGGGATGTCTTCGCCGATCCCTACGTCGAAACGCTCGCCGAGCTGGTCGCCGATAAGGCGGTGCCGATGTCACCGGCAATTCCCGGTGCGAACTCAGGAAATTGAACCGACCGTTCCGGGGGCAGCTTGACAAAATTCTTGACTGGCTGGTATCTTTACTCTTCGATTCTTCATCGGCAAATGCGGGGGCTGCACGGTCTAGGAAAGGCGTGGGCGGTCGTCATGCAGGCGGAGTCAGGAAATTTACCGGCGGTCCGGCACAGCTGCGGATCGCTGCGGACCGGCACGCCGACCGTCGCTCGACCCCGGGGCCGACAGTGCGTCACAGCCCTTGCGTCCCATCGGACGGGTACCCACGAGCCACCGTTGCGGCCGGCGCGATCCGCCGGCCGTCGGAACGGCCCTCCGTCCGGAATTCCGCGCAGCCGCCGTGACCCGTTTCCGAGGGTTCGACGCGGAACAGCGAAACGAATCCACAATTCTTCCATGACCTGCCCCGGCGGTGCTCCGGGGCCGAGGAGCGAAGCGTGAAGGACAAAGACCTGGGCGTGCGGGTGGCACGGCTGCGGCGGGCCGCCGGCCTGTCCCAGGCCGAGCTCGCGGGCCCCAAGCTCTCGCCGAGCTACATCTCGCTGCTCGAAGCCGGCAAGCGGACCCCCTCCCCGGACGTCGTCCAGTACCTGGCCGGCCGCCTGGGGTGCGAGGCCACCGATCTGCTCGGCGCCGAGGCCCGGACCGGGGACAAGGAGATCGAGCTCGAACTCAAGTACGCCGAGATGACGGCGCTCAACGGTGAGCCCGAAGCCGCCCTGGCCGACTACGAGCGCATCCAGGCCGCCATCGACGCCGACGGACAACCGGGCCTCTGGCTCGCCGCCGAGACCGGGATCGCGCAGTCCTTGGAGCGGGTGGGCCGCCTGGAGGAGGCCGTCGCCCGCTACGAGGGGCTGCGGACGGCCACCTCGCGCTCCAAGGACTTCGTCGCCGGGCTGCCGGTGACCGTCGCACTCTGCCGCTGCTACCGGGAACTCGGTGACCTCTCCCACGCGATCAGCGTCGCCGAGGAGGCGGTCGCGGAGGTGGAGCGGCTGGACCTGGCGCCCACCCGTCCCGGGATCGAACTGCTGTCGACCCTGGTCGGCCTGCACTGCGAACGCGGTGACCTGCACCGGGCGAGCTACCTCGCCGCCCGGGCGATCGAGAAGGCCGGCCAGGTCTCCGACCGGAAGGCGCTCGGCGCCGCGCTGTGGAACGCCAGCGTCGCGATGCACCGCAACGGCCGGACGGCGGACGCGATCGAGCTGATCGAGCAGGCGCTGGCGATCTACTCGGAGGGCGACGACGTCCGGGCGCTGGCCCGGCTGCGCAACGCCTACGCGGCGGTGCTGCTGGAGTTCGAGGAGCCCGACATCCCGCTGGCCGAGGGGCTGCTCACGCAGAGCGCGAACGCGCTGTCCGACGTGGGCAGCGACATCGACCTCGCGTACTGCGAGACCGCGATGGCCCGGGTGAAGCTCCGCGCCGGAGACCCGGAGGCCTCCGTCGGACACGCCGAGAAGGCGCTCGGCCTGCTCGGCCCGCTGCACCGGCTGCAGAGCGCGCGGACGCTCCTGGTCCTCGCCGCCGCGAGGCTCTCCCAGGGCGACCACGCCGCGGCCAGGGAGGCGTACGAGCGCAGCGCCCTGATGCTGGAGGCCTCGGCGGCCGGGCGGCAGGCCGCGGCCGCCTGGGCCGAGCTGGCCGAGATCATGGAGGCCACCGGGCAGCCGGAGCGCGCGATCTGGGCGTACCGCCAGGGCATGCGCTGCCTGGGCCAGCAGGGCCGGATCCTTCCGGCGGGGAGCCTGCTGCCCCGCGCCTGACCGACCGCACCACCGCCGGAGGGGCGGGGAGCATAGGGCGGGGGAGGTACCCCCCCCCCCCCCGGTAGGAGACAGGGCGGCGCGCGGGCCGGCG